>CACLEQ010000048.1:0-2237 GCA_902605995.1 uncultured Pelagibacteraceae bacterium | reverse complement strand
TAATTACAATTTGATTATCCGCCATTGTGTGAAATATATAGCTAATAATAAATTTAATACAATGTAGTATTAATTTCTTTTAATTTTTAAAACAATCATTGGTAAAAAAGTTGCAACAAGAAATGATAAAAATAGTAATGATTGCGACACAAATGGTATGAACGACTCTAATGGGATCAATAATCCAACTAGTATACTTTTTGTAAAATCTGGTGATGGAAATAATAAGAAACCGGCTAAAAGTCCCGCTATAATTGAAATATATGCAGTCTTTTCATTAATATCTTTATTATAAAAACTATAAAAAACCGTTAATACAAAAGCACAACAAAATAAATCAGCCAATAAAAAAAGATAAAGAATATCAAATCCTTTAGATGCAACGATAAAACAAATTAAAGATAAAATTAAAATAATTTTTTTTGATAAATTTAGAAAATTAGTTTTTTTGTTAATATTAAAAGTTGCTTTACCGTCTACAACAATTAAGCTAGATATTGCATTGACTAAAGTATCTACAGTTGAGATAGTCAAAGCCAATCCAAGAATTATTATAATTAGAGACAATATTTCTGTCTGCTCATTAAGTAATAAAGTGAAAAATCCAAGATCAGGTCTTGTGTCTGGACTGATTGAAAAAGCGACCATTCCAGTAAAACCCATAAAAAATACAACTGGTACAATAAGAAAAAAAGACATAATTAAACTTTTTTTCAAAGTATTGAAATTTTTTGCTGAATAAACACGTTGCCAGTTGCCCTGATGAAATAAATTTGTGGCAGCGACAGCAATAAAAAATGTTAAACCAGCAGTATAACCAGGAATGTAAGATAAACTTAAAAGTTGAGGATTCTTTTCTTTGATGAATTCAATTGAAAATTCAGATCCTGTGAAAGAAGTTATAAATGCGAAAGAAGTTATTAAAAGAATAATCATAACAACCATTTGAATATTATCGGTAAATATTGAAGCTCTAAGACCTCCATATAAAGTATAAACTAGAGTAGATATCAAAATGACTAGAGCAGTAAGCCATAATTTCACTCCAGAGATATAATTTATTAGCACAGAAATTGCAGTTACTTCGGCACATAAAAAAATAAACATATAAAAAATAGTCATTAATAGAATTAATTTAAATAAACTTTTTCCAAATTTTTTTCTCATAAACTCAATCAATGATGATCCTTTAGGAAATTCTTTTCTAATTTTTTTTCCTAAGAAAATTAGGAAAAGCATAGGGAAAGCTGTACCGAGTGAGTAACCTATTATTGCTCCCATCCCTCCCCAAGAAGATGCTGAAGCAGGACCAAATAATATCCAGGCACCTAAGGCTGAGGCGGTCAGGCTTGTTGTTAAAGAAAAAAATCCTACATTTCTATTAGCTGTTAAGTAATTATTTATTCCTTGATATTTTCTTGAATGATATAAACCTAAAAATACGAATATAAGACTAATTATAACAACTGTAGTAATCGAGGTAGATTGATTTAAAAAATATGTTTTATCCATTTTTATCCCTTTCTGAATTACCGGACAGGTTCATAGGGTATACTCTCAGTCTGTTAAGACACCCCTTTGATTTATTTCTTTAAACAATTATTTACCAAAATAGCCATTAAAATCCAAATAATAAAAGTTTCACCGTGACTAAAAGAATAATCAGCACCTGCGAAACCTGCTGCAATATTTATGGCGTAAATGATAATTGTCGAAATAACTAAACTTATTAACAAATAAATTAATGCACTAAGATACTTCATGTCGTAAATTTATACTTAATTGACTGAATTACAATTTTAAATTTAAATTAGTGTGGGGCTCTGAATTTACTGTGACAAGCTTTGCAATTACTCCACATTAACTGAGTTAAAGTTCCTCTTATATCATCAGAATCTTCAATAACCTTTGTAAGTTTAATCATATCTGTGGAAGATTTTGTCATTAAATTATTAAATTCGTCTTTTTGCTCCCAAATAATTGGTAATGCCTCAGTTTTAAATCCTTCTTTTGTATTTTCAGGAAAATATTCTAGTAAAATCTTATAATTCTTACTCATTTCAATCATTAGAGTTTTAGCTTTCTCAAAATCACCTTTGGAAGCTAACGCTTGAACTTTTTTTGCTGTACTATAATTCTTGCTAAAGAGTGCTTTTCTTCCTTTAATTATTTCCTCAACGGACATGTCTGAGTTAGCAGGCAAAGCAAAGGTAATCAGTGTCAAAATAAACAAAGTA
>CACLEQ010000047.1:0-2260 GCA_902605995.1 uncultured Pelagibacteraceae bacterium | reverse complement strand
CTAAGCCTGAAAGTAAAATAATCTTCAAAAAAAATAAATATTATAATGCTGATCGCCTACCAGCAGATAAAATTATTAAAAAAATTATCAAGTCAATTACATAATAATTCTTTGGCGGAGAGAATGGGATTCGAACCCATGATAGAGTTTCCCCTATACACGCTTTCCAAGCGTGCGCCTTCAACCGCTCGGCCACCTCTCCATTTATTTTTCTTTAGATATTTTAAGAACACCAATAAAAGCCTCTTGAGGTATCTCAACTCTTCCAAATTGTTTGGATCTTGCTTTACCTTTTTTTTGTTTTTCAAGTAATTTCCTTTTTCTATCAGTTGCTCCACCACCGTGAATTTTGGTTAAAACATCCTTTTTAAATCCTTTTATGGTTTCTCTAGCAATAATTTTGCCTCCTATCGCTGCCTGTACTGGTATCATAAAATTATGTCTAGGAATTAAATCTTTTAATTTCCCACATACTTCTCTGCCTGTTTTTTGAGCAAAATCTTTATGAATCATCATTGCTAATGCATCAACTGGTTCACCGTTTACTAAAATTCCCAATTTTACTAACTCACCTTCTCTATAACCAATTATCTCATAATCAAAACTAGCATAACCACTTGTCATTGATTTTATACGATCATTAAAATCAAACACTACTTCATTTAATGGAAGTTCATAACTTAAAACTGCCCTATTTCCCGAATAACTGAGATTGGTTTGAATTCCCCTTTTATCCTGACAAAGTTTTATAATCGATCCTAAATATTCATCGGGTGTAATAACTGTTGCTTTAATCCACGGCTCTTCAATAAATTTAATTGATGTTGGATCTGGAAGACTTGAGGGATTTTGAAGATCAAGAATATCTCCATTGTTCAAATTAACTTTATATACAACACCAGGAGTAGTCGTTAATAAGTTTACATCAAATTCTCTTTCTAATCTCTCAGTTATTATTTCGAGATGTAGTAATCCTAAAAATCCACATCTAAATCCTAATCCTAAAGCTGATGAAGACTCTGCCTCAAATGAGAAGCTTGAGTCATTAAGCTGTAACTTTGCTAATCCATCTTTTAATTTTTGATACTCAGAACTATCAACAGGAAATAATCCACAAAATACTACTGGCTTACTTGGTTTGAACCCAGGCAAAGCCTCAACAGGTGGCTTAGATGCGTCACATATAGTATCTCCAACTTTGGTTTCTGATAAAACTTTAATACCAGTTGTAATAAAACCAATCTCTCCAGTATTGAGTTCATTTATATCTTTTGGTTTTGGTGTAAAAACTCCAACTTTTTCTATGATATAATCCTGCTTGGTTGAAAGCATTTTTACTTTCATATTTTTTGTAATTTTTCCATTAATTACTCGAACTAAAATAACTACACCTAGGTAAGTATCATACCAACTATCGACTAATAAACATTTTAAATCATCAATTTGACTGCCTTTTGGACCAGGTAATTGATTTATAATTTGCTCTAATATTTCTTCAATTCCTTCACCTGTTTTTCCTGAACATGGGACTGCATTTTCAGTATCAATACCAATTACATCCTCGATTTGTTTTTTTGTTTTATCTAAATCTGATGCTGGTAAGTCTATTTTATTCAATACTGGTATTATTTCATGATTTATATCTAAAGCTTGATAAACATTTGCTAAAGTTTGTGCTTCTACCCCTTGTGTGCTATCAACAATAAGTATTGATCCCTCACAAGCATAAAGAGATCTACTTACCTCATAGCTAAAATCTACATGACCAGGAGTGTCAATTATATTCAAAATATAATTTTTTCCATTTTTTGCTTTATAATTAAGTTTAACTGTTTGAGCTTTTATAGTTATTCCTCTCTCTCTTTCTATATCCATTGAGTCGAGTACTTGAGCTTTCATCTCTCTTTCTGTGAGACCTCCACAATTATGAATTATTCTATCGGCTATTGTTGATTTACCATGATCAATATGAGCGATAATTGCGAAATTTCTTATATTATCAATAGTGCTCATTCAATTTTAGGATCTAATTTTAGCACCAGTTTTGTTTTCTACTGTTTCAATAATCGATTTATTAATTTTTTCTAAATCACTATCTTTTAATGTTTTTTCAAATGACTGGATTGATACACTTATTGCAATTGATTTTTGATTTTCGGGAATATTTTCACCCTCATAAACATCAAAAATTTTAATGTTACTAATCAAATTTTGATCAACATTAGAAATAGCATTTATTAAATCTTGTGAACTTACATCC
>CACLEQ010000046.1:0-2425 GCA_902605995.1 uncultured Pelagibacteraceae bacterium | reverse complement strand
GTAAACTTATTGCAGTATTATTTTCTGAAACATAACAATTTAGATGTAGGTTTTTCAAAAAAAAGAAGGGTGTATTTGGTTTCAAATTTAAAAGATATAAAAAATAAAAATGATCTGTTTATTGCAAATTGGTCTCTGTCTGAAATACCTATTAATTATAGGAAAAAATTTTTAAGTAAGATTTTAGAAAGTAAATATATTTTTATTAGTTTTCAGCAGCAATTTGAAAATATAAACAATCTGAGATATTTTAATTCTCTAAAAGTTAAATTGTCAAAAAAATTTGATATTAAAATAATAAAAAATAAATTTTTTAAAGGTAATATTTTTTTAAATCAAAATCACTATTTTTTCTTAGGAAGAAAATTATAACTTTATCTCTGGTAGATTAATAATATTCAGATCAACGTAATTGTACAAAAATTTTATTAATTTTATTACTTCTGCGAACAGAGAGCTTTGAAAGATGTCATTTGTTTTTCCTTGAAGACCGAATCCAGCTACTTGATCTAATTTCCACATGAAAATATAAAAAAAAATGAATATAAAAATAGAATATTTGCTGAAGCAATTTTTTAAAATCACATTTAAATTATTTAAGAGTTTTATTCTGTCTAATTTTAAAATTATAAAAAAAGAAATTAAATAAAAAGATACAAAAGAAATATTCCTTCCATGATCACTGGTCAATAAAAATGGTATTAATACAGGAACAAAATAAAGCTGATAATTAAATTGATATTTTGAAAAAAATGAAACAACTTTATTTTGAATAAGATAATTAAATAAAACATAAAAAATTAAAATACTCAAAATAAAACTAAAGAATAAGTTTATAAAATCTCTGTAAGAAAAATAAAAAAAATGCCACTTATAAAAACCTCCAATATAATGATAAAGACCCCCTCCTAAATATGGATTTAGCTCTATATTAAATTTTTTTAATATTTCACTAAGGTTTTCAAATTGAACCTGATTACCGAAAAAAATAATTATTAAAAATATGGGTATTATCAGTGGATAATAAAATTTTAAGAGCTTTTTAAATCCTTTTTTGTCTTGAACTGATCCTAACGAAATTAAAAAATGTAAACTTAAAGCAAAAACTTGATATTCGTGAACAAGAATAACTACAAATAAAATTGGAATTATCAAAAATTTTAAAAATTTTAAATAACTTTCTTTATCTTTTTTCAAAAAAAAATATTTATAAAAAATAAAACAGTGAAGCAAAAAAGTAAATTTTACTAAACCGTCTTTTAAAAAAAACAACTCAGGTGAATAAATATGAAATAGAAGTATTGAAGGTGAAAATATTATTGTAAAAAAAATTAATTTTGAGACTAAATACCTTTGAAAAATAAAAAAAAATAAAATTATTTGAAATAAATAAATTAGAAAAAAAAATAAACTAAAGAAAGTTTTTGGATCAATTGCATAAAAGTTATTTAATTGCCATGCTACTTCTCCTAACAGTCCTCTTCTTATAAAACCAGCTTGATAATTAATAAACAATTCATTAAATGCGTAAATATTATCACTAAAAGATGTGTATAGATTTATAAAAAAATAAACAGAATTAATTCCAAGAAAAAAAATAAAAACAAAAATTAAAATTAAATGAGTTGACTTTTCTTTGCTCAAGATATTTCCTTATTCAATTTTTACTAATTAAATAATAATTAACAATTTTTTCGATTCCGGATTGAATTTCGAATTTTGGTTTCCAAAATTTTAAAAAAAATTTATCTGGAACATTATTTTTATTTTTTTGTAAAACATCTTTTTTTTTTGATGGTATTATCTTTATAAAAATATTTTTTTTCATAAAAATTTTTTTTATAAATTTAGCTATGTCAATTATTTTAGTCCTTTTTCCGGTAGTTAAATGTAGCTCTCGCTTTTGTTTAGAAAAAAAATCAAATTTTTTCATTATTAAAAATAATCCCTCAGAGCAATCAGTGGCATATAAAAATTCTCTACTCTCTTTACCATTTGTTAGCATATTAATTTTTTTATCTTTTAATGCCATTGATATAAAATCAGTTATAACATGGGATTTTTCCTCATTCTTTTCGATACCATAAACATTCCAAAACTTTACATAAACAGCTTGTAAGGATGTTGTAAGATTCTCACCTATTCTTTTAAGAACACCATAAGGTGAAAAATCCATGTTTGACATCTGACTACTAGCAAAAATAAATTTTTTGTTATATTTTTTGATAAGTTTAAATACATTGCTCATAATTAATAAATTATTGATTAAAAAATTATAACTATATTGATATTTTTTTAAATATCTTGAACCCCCTACATCAAAAGCAAGAAAAAAAATGAAGTTACTTTTTTTTATATTTTTTTCTAATAAAGAATTATTAAAATTTCTAATATCGAATTTTCTTCCTAATACTAAATCAAATTT
>CACLEQ010000045.1:0-2478 GCA_902605995.1 uncultured Pelagibacteraceae bacterium | reverse complement strand
GTGGTAGATAAGTCTGGTTTACCAACGCTTGCAAGTATATTAGGAACTAGGTCACAATCATTAAAGGAATCAGTATTTCTTCTTAAAGTAGTTTCATCGTCTGATCCACCATCTATATAGTGAAAAATTGGTGAGGGTAATTTTTTTTTTGCAAGCTTTCTAAAATCTTCGAAATTATAACAATTTTTTAAACTCACTATGTTCTAAATCTTAAATTACTTCTATTTAAATCGCTAATTTTAGTGCAGCCCATTAATTTCATATCTCTTTGCAATTCAGATTTATATTTTTCCAAAGCTCTTTCGACACCAGCTTGTCCAGCAGCGGCCAATGCATAGAGATAAAGCCTTCCTCCTGAGCATGCTTTTGCACCTAATGATAAAGCTTTAAGCATGTGAGTACCTCTATGAATACCTCCTTCACATATAACATCCAGCTTATCACCTACCGCATCTACAATTTCTGCTAACTGATCAAAAGGGGATCTTGATCCATCAAGCTGACGACCACCATGATTTGAAACCATTATACCTGTACATCCAATATCAACAGCTCTTTTTGCATCTTCAACACTCATCACACCTTTTAAAGCAAAATGTCCTCCCCATTGTGAACAGAGTTTTTCTGCATCTTTCCAATTCATTGATTGATCTAACATAGTAGAAAAATAATTTCCAATTGACGAGTTGGTGCTTGTACCCTCTTTAACAAAATCTTGAAGATGAGGTAATTCAAACTTTCCTTTAGTTAAATAATTTATTCCCCACATCGGCTTTGTCGCAAAACTAAATAAACTGGACAAAGTTAATTTTGGCGGAGATGTAAATCCTGTTCGTAAATCTCTCTCACGATTTCCTCCAGTGATTGTATCAACAGTCAAGGCCATAACATCAAATTTTGCCGCTTTTGCTCTTTCCAAACAAGAATCATTCAGACCTCTATCTTTATGAAAATAAAACTGAAACATTTTAGGCGTATCAATTAGAGAGGAGATTTCTTCAACACTCACTGTAGCTAAAGCTGAAACTCCAAACATTGTATTAAATTTTTGTGCTGCTTTACCAACTGCTCTCTCACCATCGTAATGAAAAAGTCTCTGAAGTGCTGTTGGCGAAAGATAAAAAGGTAAATCTAATTTTTTTCCAAATATCGTGGTTGATAAATCTACATTTTCAACACCTCTTAAAACATTGGGTACTAAATCCACATCATCGAAAGCACTAGTGTTTCTAGCATAAGTAATTTCATCATCTGCTGCACCGTCAATGTAGTGAAAAATGGGTGATGGTAATTTTTTTTTCGCCAGTTTTCTAAAATCACTAAAGTTGTGACAATCTTTTAAATTCATCTAATTAAATTAAAACTTTTTTAGAAAATTAAACATATAACTATTTGCCCCAGGATTCTTTTCTCCCAAACTCGCATTTGACAAATGATTATAAGAAAAACCAAGTTGACTTTCTTTAGGTAATTCTAATGAAAGCTGAACCTCACTTTTGAACTCAAGTGCGTGCCCTAAATCTTTTCCATCGCCCTCATTATAGTAGCCAGGTGCAAAACTTGGAGTAAGATTAAGAGCACCAAGTTTATAATGTGCCTGTACACCTGTGTAAAAATAAGTTGCATTGTCTGCTGTGATCATTGCACCTGTAACCGGTGATAAGTTTCCTAAGAATGTATCTCTATTTAAATCTTCATTTTGATGCTGAAACCCAACCAAAGTAGATCGTTTTCCATCATCACTAAAATCAAACATCCCAGTATAAACATTAAATTCTGTATTATTTACATCCAATTTTTTTTCTTCAGCATTTACAGAAAAACACACTAAAAAAAATGTTATCAAAAGAATAATTTTTTTAAAATTCATTCGCAGAATATACTTAATTTTTTTTTTTAATAAATAACTTAAATATTATTGCACCTCCTATTAGAAACATCAATATAGGCAATAACCATAATAAATAGGTATTTTTATTAAATTCTGGATTGTACAATATCCATTCTCCGTATCTACTCTTTAAATATGAGTAAATTTCCTTCTCACTCTTGCCATCTTTTATTTTATTTTGAACTAGAATTTTTATACTATTTGCAAACTCTGTATCAGAATCATAAACAGACTGACCTTGACAAATTAAACAACGTAAATTTTTTGTAATTTCTATATTTAATTTATCATTCTGATCCTGGGCTTTAAGTGAATTAAAACTTAAAAGAACAAGTATTATTATTAAATAATTTATAATTTTCATTTTATTAATTTATTTATTGCTGAAAAACTATTTGTAGAAATTGGTCCTACCACTTTTTTTAATATTTTTTTATTATAAATCAAGTATGACTCGGGAACCCCGTAAGCTCCTAGTTCAATAGAGAGTGTTCCATCTAAATCAGAAATGATAATTTTGTAAGGACTTTCTAAATCATTTAAAAATTTTTTTGCATTATCAATCTTATCTTTGTAATTCAGTCCTA
>CACLEQ010000044.1:0-2545 GCA_902605995.1 uncultured Pelagibacteraceae bacterium | reverse complement strand
CAATTGTAAAGAAACTAATAGAAAATAAAGCAAATGTTTTGGCCTCTGGTACAAAAATTGATAAGCTAGAAATTTTGAAATCTAATTTTAAAGATATCAAAATTTTAAAATTTGATATTTCTCAAATTGATAAAATTGAGGAATTTATTGGAAACGCGACCGACCTTCTCGGTGGTAAGCTAGATTGTATAGTTAACAACGCAGGCGTAAATCAAGATAATTTAGCAATCAGAATGAGCTTTGATGAGTGGAAAAAAGTTATTGATATAAACCTAACTGCTACGTTTTTACTAAGTAAATTTTCAATTAAAAAAATGTTAAAAAATAAGTCTGGTAAAATTATTAATATCACATCTATCGTGGCCCATACTGGTAATCTAGGTCAAGCAAACTACACAGCTTCCAAAGCAGGTATTATTGCAATGTCAAAGAGTTTAGCTATTGAATATGCAAAAAAAAATATTAATGTTAATTGCATATCTCCTGGTTTTATTAAAACATCAATGACAGAAAAAATTGACGAAAAATTCAAAGAAATAATAGCATCAAAAATACCCTCTGCTAGACTAGGTGAACCCGAAGATATAGCAAATGCTGTAGTTTTTTTATCATCAAATCATTCAAATTACATTACTGGAGAAACATTACATGTTAATGGAGGTATGTATATGGCTTGACAAAAAAAGTTTTTAAACTATTAAGATTTATAACATAAAGGATAAACATGTCAGAAGACGTTTCAAGCAAAGTAAAAAAAATAGTTGCCGATCATTTAGGAATAGATGAAGCAAAAGTTACAGATGAATCAAGTTTTATTGACGATTTAGGAGCAGACAGTTTAGACACTGTAGAATTAGTAATGGCGTTCGAGGAAGAGTTTGGCTCAGAAATCTCTGATAGCGAGGCTGAGAAAATTTTAACAGTCGGAGATGCTGTAAAATTTATTGAGGGAAAAGCAAATTAGTTGATTAGATGCCCGCTGAAAAATATGGGGTAATGATAGTTTTATCATCTCCTTCTGGAGCAGGTAAAACTACTTTAGTAAAACTTCTTTCTAAAATTAAAAATTTTGAAATTTCAATTTCTCATACTACACGTAATCCAAGAATGAATGAAAAACACAATGAAGATTATTACTTTGTATCTGAGGAAAAATTTAAAAGACTAATTAAAAATGAGGAGTTTTTAGAGTTTGCGAAAGTTTTTGGCAATTATTATGGAACAAGCAGAACTCCAGTAATAAACAAATTAGATAAAGGTAAAAATGTTTTATTTGATATTGACTGGCAAGGAGCAGATCAAATTAAGAATAAAAAATTAGATTATAAATTGATTACTTTCTTTATATTACCTCCTAGCAAAGACGTTTTATTCCAGAGATTATCGAATAGAGACATGAGAGATAAACTTATAGCTGACGAAAGAATGAAGCAGTTCAGTAGAGATGTTTTGCATTGGATAAATTACGATTACGTAGTAATAAATGAAAATTTAGAAAAATGTTATACTAAAATAAAAAGTTTAATTAATGCAGAAATAAATAATGGGTCTAAAGATTATGATGTAAATTATATTAGATCTCATATTGAAAAATTAACATCTTAATTTTTCGTACTCTTGTGTAAGTTTATAATATGTTTCAAAGCTAATATTTTGTGGTCTTAAATTCAAATTAATTTTATATTTGTTTGAAATTTTTTTATGTTCTGAAAAGATTTGTGTAAAACTTTTTTTTACCATTTTTCTACGGTGCCGAAAAAAAATTCTGGTTATTTTTTCCAAGTTACTTGGATTTTTAAATTTAAAAAAATTTTTTTTTGGAGAAAAAAAAAGCAAGGAACTATCTACTTTTGGTTTTGGATAAAAACAATTAGGAGAAATATCAAATAGCTTTTTTACATTTAGTCTCCAATTAGCTAATATCGATAACCTTCCATAATTTGAAGTGTCATAATCTGACAATATTCTATCAGCTACTTCTTTTTGAAACATTAATATTAAATTACTAAACCATAGATTTTTATAAGATAAATTTAAAATCCATCTGCATAGTATCTCAGTAGAGATGTTATAGGGTAAATTTCCAAAAACTATTAATCTATCTTTGCAAACTTTATTTTCATCAAGTTTGAGAACGTCATCCTGAATGATGTTAACTTTTTGTTTAAACTTCTTTTTCAATAGTGATATAAGTCTATGATCTTTTTCAATCAAAAAAATTTCCCTCGGTTTCTTATTAATAATTGCTGTCGTAAGATTCCCTGTCCCCGGTCCAACTTCGAGAACTGATTTATTCTCAATTTCAATAACATTGACTATTTTTTCAATTATATTTTTGTCGACTAAAAAATTTTGACTTAGGCTTTTTTTAGGTATTATTCTCACCGATTTTCTAAAAATTTGATTGCAGAAATTAAACTTTCAGGATTTGATTGATTTTTGCCTATCATATTTTCGTTTGGACCATGATCTGGAGTGATTCTTATAAAAGGAAGTCCAAGTGTGATATTAATAGCATTAAAGTTATAAATTGTTTTGATAGGAA
>CACLEQ010000043.1:0-2608 GCA_902605995.1 uncultured Pelagibacteraceae bacterium | reverse complement strand
TGAATTATTGCTGCAAAAACTGATAATGCAATTGCTAAATACCACGCATAATCATATGACCCATATAAATCGTGAAATAAACCGCCCAAATATGCACCGAAGAATGAGCCTACTTGATGACTTAAAAAAACAATCCCATACAAAAGTCCTAAGTATTTGGTTCCAAACATGTGCGCCACTATTCCGCTAGTTGCAGGCACAGTTGAAAGCCATAGAAAACCAAAAGTAGCTCCAAAAATAAAAGAATTAATATTACTTGCTGGTAAAAAAATAAAAAACATTATTGAAACTCCTCTTAATGCATAAATGGTGCTTAAGATTATTTTTTTACTCATTTTAGTTGATAAGTATCCACTAGTAAGAGAACCGAAAATATTAAACAATCCAATTAATGATAAGATTGCTGCTGCAGTCCAACTTTCTAAGCCTCTATCAATCACATATGTTGGGACATGGGTACCTACTAAAGTAATATGAAAACCACACACAAAAAAACCAGAGACTAAAAGCATATAACTTTTAGTACCGAAAGCTTCTTTCAACGCATCAAACGTTCCTTGATTATTAGGTTGTTCAATACTTTCTTTTAGCGAGGGCGATCTTACAAAAAATGAAATAATTAAACCTATAAATAGAGCGATTAAAAAAGCTACTAAAGTATTCTTCCATCCATTCTCCGTTAATGAGTATTCAGTTAATAATGGAGATAAAAAATAACCAAAAGAACCAACAGCAGTTACAATACTCATTGCAATAGTTCTGTTAGATAGTGGAAAATGTTTTCCAACAACTGACATTGGTATACTTATAGCTGTTCCACCTAAACCAATCCCAATCAAAATACCCATATCGATTTGAAAAAATATTCCAGTATTTGGACCTGCATACAAAAAATAAACCCCTGCTAAAAAAAAGACAAAAGCCAGTGATATTGCTTTATGACCACCATATTTATCAGCTATTGCTCCAAATATAGGACCAGTTAAACCCCACATCAACATTTGCAACCCAACAGATAAGCCTGATTGAGTCAGAGATATTCCAAGGTCATCTTTAAAATCCATGAAAAACATTCCAAAAGTTTGTCTCACACCTAAAGAAATCAAGACAACTAAACTCGCTGCAATTAAAGTAAATAATGCAGTTTTATTTTTTATAAATTTTTCTTGAACCATTTAATTATTTTAAATGTTTTATAGCTTGCTTTATATCAGCGATAAGGTCGCTAGGATCTTCTAAACCTATATGAAGCCTTACAAGATGCTCATCATTGTTTAGACTCATGTATTTTCTGTTTCCAGTCTCTCTATGCTCTTGATGTAAAACTAAACTTTCAAAACCACCCCAGCTATATCCATAGCCAAATAATTTAAGTGAATTTACAAATTTTCTAACAGAGCTTATATTTTTACTTCTAATTTTTAAACCCATTAAACCTGATGCTCCAGAATAATATTTTTTCCACATTCTAAAATTATTTGAATTTCTGATATAAGGGTAAAGAAGCTTTATTTTTTTATTTTTTGAAAGATAGGCTGCAACTTTTTTAGCATTCTCACTATGTCTATCTAATCTGACATCAAGTGTTCTTAATCCTCTAGTAATTAAATACGCATCGTCTGGTCCTAATCTTAATCCAGTAATTTTTTCAGCTATTTTTACTCTATTGAAAACTTTCTTATTGACCGCGAGGCTTCCTCCCATAACATCTGAGTGTCCAGAGTAATATTTAGTTGCAGAGACAATACTCATATCAAAACCTAGTTTCATTGGCTTTAAATAATATGGTGTTGCCCATGTATTATCAATTGCTGTTAAGATTTTATGTTTTTTTGCAATTTTAATAATTTTACCAAGATCTTGGAATTCGAATGAATTGCTACCTGGATTTTCAACAAAAATAAGTTTTGTTTTTTTTGAAATATTATTTTCTAACGTTTTTAAATCTTTAGGATTATAAAAAATAGTTTTAATATTAAATTCTTTTAAATAATTTTCAGTTAGAATTCTTGTTGGACTATAAACTGGATCTGATACTAATATTTCATCGCTCGGTCTAACTACACTAAAGATAGCTAAAAAAACTGAACCAAAACCTGTCGGTGTTGTAAAAACATGATAACTTTCTTCAAGTTTAGTTAAAATTTTTTGTAAAATATATGTTGTTGAAGTTCCCTGCCTACCATAATCAAAATGACCTCCAGCAGGATTTTTTTGAGCTTTAATTTGAGTTCTTCTAATATGCTGCATTGATTTAAAAATTATAGTTGAAGCTCTAACAACGGCTGGATTTACTGACTGATTATGAAAATCTTTCGCTGTATGCTTTAAAAAAGTTTTAAATGATTTTGACATAAAAAAATTGATAACTGACCACGACAATGCTATATCCAAACAATAATTTCAATTAAATTATAAACAAAGGAAATAATGGGTTATCCAAAGAAACATAGAGGCCGAAGAAAAATGGGCTCCAAAAAAAGAAGAGCGCGAAAAAAAGATATTATAAAATTGATTAATTTGAATTTATCGAAAAATAAAAATTATAACCATCTATTAAGAGTTGCAGTAAATAAAAATTTGATTTCTGTTTCGCTGAGAAAAAGAT
>CACLEQ010000042.1:0-2617 GCA_902605995.1 uncultured Pelagibacteraceae bacterium | reverse complement strand
TGCTGAAATCAAAGTTGTAGCAACGATAAAGCCAATTCATTCTCTTGCAAGTTATCTGATGGATGGCGTTGGTAAGCCAGATTTAATTGTTGATGGTTATGCTTCCCCACATGGATTTGCACTTAAGCCATCACACGCAAAAATGATCCAAAATGCAGATATTATATTTTGGGTTGGTGAGGACATAGAAAGTTTCTTAGAAAAACCATTAAAGTCTATTGCAAAAAAAGCTGAAAAAATTGAGTTAATGGAAATTAATGGTTTAACTAAACTTAAATTTAGAGAAAGAAATATATTTGAGGAACATGATGAGCATGGGCATAAAGAGGACGATCATGATGATCATGCGAAAAAAGAGGATGATCACGACGATCACGACCATGATAAAGATAAAGAACATGGACATGATGATGATCATGACAAAGAAGGGCATAAAGAAGACGACCACGATGATCATGGTCACGAAGGTCATGCGCACGGTGAATTTGATCCACACATTTGGCTAGACCCAATGAATGCAAAAGTAATTTTGAGTGAAATGGCAGAACATCTGATTGAGAATGATAAAAAGAATGAAGCAAAATATAAGGCAAATCTTAAAAAAGCTCATAAAGATTTAGATAAGCTTACTAAAAAAGTAAAATCTGATTTAAATAAAGATTTTAAATCAATTGTTTTTCATGATGCATATCAATATTTCGAAAAAAGATTTGGTGTAAATATTCTAGGAGCATTTACTGTCAATACTGATGTAATGCCTGGAGCCGAACAATTAGCTGAAATTAGAGAAATAATTGAACATGATAAAGTGAGTTGTATATTTTCAGAACCTCAATTCAACCCAGATATTATCAAGGCAGTTGCAAAAGATACGAATGTTGCAACTGGAGTTATAGATCCGTTAGGAGCTACACTAGATCCTGGTAAGGATTTATATTTTCAATTAATTGGAAATATGTCAAAATCTTTTAAAGGTTGTTAGGTTAAAGTTATCTCAATTGGAGTATGATCTGAGGGTTTTTCTCTACCTCTAGGATCTTTATTAATGTTTATAGACTTTATTTGGTCTATTAATGAATTAGATACTAAAAAATGATCTATTCTCATACCATTATTTTTTTGCCACGCTCCTCTCATATAATCCCAAAAGGTATATCCTTCTTTAGTCTCATTAAAATGCCTATAAACATCATTAAAACCAAGATTAATCATTTCTCTTAACCTTTTTCGAATTTCCAATCTAAACAAAGCGTCATCCTCAAAGCTTTTTGGATTATAAACATCCCCTGCTGCTGGAATAATATTAAAGTCACCTGCAAGAATGATATTTTGATTTTTTTTAATTAAGTTTTTTAATTGTTTTATTAAGTCATCCAGCCATTTTTTTTTATAATCATATTTTTCAGTATCTACAGGATTACCATTTGGAGTATAAATATTAATTAATTGAATATTTTTCTTTTTATATTCAAGTTCGGCTGAGATTATTCTTGATTGTTTTAGTTTATCTTTTATTAGATCTGTTTTAATATTTTTCAATTTTCTTTTCGAAATTATTGCAACACCATTGTAGCTTTTTTGACCAAATACATGACTTTCATAATCCATTGAGGAAAAATCATCATATGGAAAATTAACATCCTCAGTCTTGATTTCCTGCATCATCAAAATGTCAGGTTTATATTTTATAAGATAACTTTTAATATTATCAATTCGAGCTCTGACTGAATTAACGTTCCACGATGAAATTAACATTAAAGAGAAAAAGAGACACCACAACCACAAGAAGACTTTGTTTGTGGATTAGTTATCTTAAATTGCTCACCTATTAATTCTGATACATAATCAATTTCTGAACCTTTTAAAAGATCTGCAGAGGCTTTATCGATAAGGATATTTTGGTAATTTAAATCATCCTCTGCCTTTGAGTGATCAAAAGTAAATTCATATTGAAATCCAGAGCAACCACCCCCTTTAATAGCGATTCTAAAAAAAGACCCCTTATTTTTTTTTGATAACAAAGTATCGATCTGTTTTAGTGCTTTATCAGTAAATTTAATTTCTTTTATCATCATTGATCATTGGTATTACTATTATAGTGCTTAATAATTTATTTTAAAGGATGAAAAAATACTCAAAGATAGGATTATTTAAAAGTAAAGGAAGAATTTTTAAAGAACCTTTATCTAAATATAGATCTCCTTTTCAAAGAGACAAGGATAGAATAATTCATAGTGCGTCTTTTAGAAGATTAAAGCATAAAACCCAAGTATTTGTGAATACAGAGGGAGATCATTACAGAACTAGAATTACTCATTCTATGGAGGTTGCTCAAATAGCAAGGTCTATAGCACGACATTTCAATTTAAATGAGGATTTAACAGAGACCTTAAGTCTCGCTCATGATCTTGGTCACACGCCTTTTGGTCACGCAGGTGAAGAATCGTTAAATGAGTGTATGGCTTCTCATGGAGGTTTTGATCATAATTTACAAACATTACGTATTGTTATGTTTTTAGAAAATAAATATTTAAAATTTAAAGGATTAAACTTAACATTAGAAACTATTGAGGGATTATTAAAGCATAACGGACCTATAGATAATCTAGAGAAAGTT
>CACLEQ010000041.1:0-2669 GCA_902605995.1 uncultured Pelagibacteraceae bacterium | reverse complement strand
GTCAAGATCAGTCTCAGCTCCATCATCGGTAACAAATACTTCTCCGTGTTGAAATGGACTCATAGTTCCAGGATCAACATTTAAATACGGATCTAGTTTCCTTAATCTGACTTTGTAACCTCTTGATTGAAGTAAGTAAGCTAGTGATGCAGATGAAAGTCCTTTACCTATCGATGAAACCACGCCGCCCGTGACAAAAATATATCGCGCCATGGAATTATCTTATAGCGAAAAAAAAATTAATTGAAAAGCATTAATTATTGTTTTCTGGAATTGATGGCATATCTTCAGCTTTTTCCTCAACTGTATCTAAAACTGAGGATGTTGGAATTAAATCCTCTCTTGAAATTATAGTCAATCCTAGACTGCAAATGATAAAAAGTGTAGCAACTATAGCGGTAGCCTTAGTCATAAAATTACCAGCAGTTCTTGAAAACATGAAATTTTCTTGAGATACTCCAATACCTAAAGCTCCACCTTCTGATTTTTGCATTAAGACCAACAAAACAAGAACAATCGCTAATATGATATTAAGGATTAGTAAGATATTTTCCATGTTGGTTAATTATATGTTTTTTTTATTATATCAATAAATTTTTTAGGATTTTGAGATGCCCCTCCAACTAGGAAGCCATCAATTACATTTATAGACCTAAAATTATCTAAATTTTTAGGATTTACTGAACCGCCATACAAAACTTTACAATTTTTTTTCTTTTTTATAAATTTAATAGTTTCAGATAACTCTCTAGGCTTTGGTATTATGCCAGTACCTATAGACCAAACGGGTTCATAAGCTATTATAATATTTTTTTTATTTTTAATTTTATTAAGACCTATTTTTATTTGATTATTCAAAATTTGATTAGTAATTTTTTTTCTTTTTTCTTGAATAGTTTCACCTATACAAAAAATTATTTTTAAGCCAGACTTAAGAGCACTTTTAATCTTAAGATTTATTAATTTATTAGTTTCACCTTTTTTTCTGTTTTCTGAGTGACCAATTATAACATATTTAGCTCCAACATTTCTTAACATCATAGAATTAACAGAACCTGTAAAAGCTCCAGGTCTATCAAGTTCATGACAATTTTGCGCACCAACTTCTATTTTAGAATTCTTAAATTTTATAAACATTGGATTAATCAAGGTATTTGGTGGGCAATATATAATCTTAATTAATTTTCTCTTTTTAAAGTTTTTTGAGAACTTAATTACTTTATACAGTGAATTTAGAGATTTTAATGCTCCAAACATTTTCCAATTAGCAATAAAATACATATATTTATTTGTCATCTGGTATATTTTAATTTATAGGTTTGCTTTTTATAGATCAATAAATTTATAAAGTAATGATTGGAAGTTTAAGAAATTTTGCAAAAACCAAATTCGCAGGTTTATTAGTTATATTAATGATAATACCCTTTGTCTTTTGGGGCATGGGAAGTATGTTTAGTAGTGGAAATACAAATAACATTGTAAAAATTAATAATACTAATATTACTACAGAGGAATTTATAGATCACATAAATAAATCAAATATTCCCAATAAAACTATCAAAGAAAATTTAGATAAAAATATAATTGAAGATTTATTATCTACGTTAATTTCGACAACATTATTAGACTTAGAAGTTAAAGATTTTAATATAACTATTTCGGAAAATACTTTATTAAAGAAAATTAAAACAAACAAAAACTTCCAAAACCAAAATGGAATTTTTGAAAGAATAAAGTATGAGAAATTTTTGCTTGAAAACAATGAATCTGCTGTAGGTTTTGAATTAAAATTGAGAGGACGTGAATTACAAAAAAACTTATTTGATTATATTGGTGCAGGAACCATAACACCAAAATTTCTTGCAAAAAAACTTTATGAGGAAGAAAATAAAAAGTTGGAAGTTGATCTTATCGATTTGAGTAGATTTTATAAGAAAAAAGAGACGTTTAGTAATGATGAAATAGAAAATTTTATAAATGAAAATAAAGATCAATTAGATATTGAATATGTGGACTTTACATATGCAATTATTAATCCTCAAAATTTAATTGGTTCTGATGAATTTAATCAAACTTTTTTTGATAAAATTGATGAAATAGAGGTTAAAATTTCAAATAACTTAACTATAGGAACTATACTAAAAGATTATCAAATCGAGCCATTAAAAATATCTAATTTTAGAAATTCTGAGAATAAAAAAGATATTGAAAAAAAAATTTTTGAATCAAGAAATATAGATTTTGATATCGTTGAATTTAAAAATAATTTCATTCTTTATAAAATAGATAATATCGATAAAAGATCTCCTGACCTTAAAGATTCTAAACTTAAAAATGAACTGATAGAATTGTTGTATCAAAAAAATAAATTTGATTATAATAGAAAATTATTACAAAAAATAAGTAATCAAGAATTTGAAAATAATGAATTTTTGAAAATGGGAGAAGATAAAATTGAGAATATTATTTTAAACTCCGTTAACGATAATGAAAAATTTGAAACAAATGCAATAGAAATATTATATTCATTACCAGTTAATTCTTTCACTTTAATTAATGATGAAAAAAATAATATTTATCTCGCAAAAATAATTAATATTACTTATGAAAATTTAAATCTTAATGATGAAAAATTAAATAAATATTTACTATTGGAAAATAGTGATAAT
>CACLEQ010000040.1:0-2735 GCA_902605995.1 uncultured Pelagibacteraceae bacterium | reverse complement strand
ACTCTTGGTACGAGATTGAATACTTTTATTTTTGGTAAATTTGTTGGCAAGGATAATTTTGGAAATAAATATTACGAAAGTAAGAAGGGCAAAAGATGGGTAATTTACTCCGGAGAAATTGATGCCTCAAAAAATTCCTGTAGAATGGTATTCTTGGATGCATTTTACTCAAAATAAAATTGAAAAAAATCATGATTTACAGAAATATGAATGGCAAAAAACCTCATCAACCAAATTTAACTGGTACCAGTTTAGCTTATTATCCAAATAAAAAAAGCTTAGATCCTAAAAATAAAGAGATTATAGAAAATGACAAATTCGACAGTCCAGCAGATATAACTAAATCAAGTTCTTCAAATATTGAAAAAATTATAACAACAAAAAATCAAAATTATGAAAATAACAGTAAAAGATTTAGTATGCCAGACAGAAGAAAGGGTTATATTCAAAAAGCCACTATTGGAGATCATAAAGTTTATTTACACACTGGAGAATATGAGGATGGTAAGATTGGTGAAATATTTATTGATACCAGTAAAGAGGGTGAGTTAGTTAAAGCTCTAATGAATAATTTTGCAATAGCCGTATCGCTGGGGTTACAGTATGGAGTGCCTTTAGATGAATTTATAAGTGCTTTTGTAGGAACAAAATTTGAACCCTCAGGTAAAGTTTACGGCAATGATAGAATTTTAAGCGCATCCTCAATTCTTGATTATATTTTTAGAGAGTTAGCTATTTCCTATCAAAATAGAGAAGATTTAGCTCATACGCCTTCAATAGGAACATCAGAAAATACAAGCTTAGATGATGAAAATTCTGAGGATCAAAGTCAGTTACTCAAAATTGTAAAAGATATAACAAGTAAAGGGTTTGTAAGAAATAATTATAAAAAAAATTTAGTTGATCTATCTGACATAAAGATAAATCTCAAAGGAAAGAAATAATTATTTCTTTCTCCTCAAAGAAATACCTAGTTCTCTTAGTTGAGTTTCTGAAACCTCGGATGGAGCATTCATCATTAAATCTTGAGCATTTTGATTCATTGGAAACATTGTCACTTCTCTAATATTTTTTTCATTTGCCAAAAGCATTATTATTCTGTCTATACCAGGAGCTATTCCTCCATGCGGCGGTGCACCATAACTAAGAGCATTTATCATCCCACTAAATTTTTTTATCAACTTGATCTTTTTTCATAACCTGCAATTGAAAAAAAGTTTGTACATTAACCCTGGGATATGATTTCTTATAGCACCAGATGAAAGCTCAATACCATTACAAACTATATCATATTGATAAGCAAGAATATTCAAAGGGTTGTTATAGTCAATTTTTTTAATATCCCCCTGGGGCATAGAAAATGGATTATGACTAAAAATTATTTTTTTTAGTTTTTTCATCTTTTTCAAACATCGGATAATCTACTATCCAACAGAAAGCAAAAATATTATTATCAATTAAATTCAATTCTTGAGCTATTTTATCTCTTGCTAAAGAAGTTATCTTTTCCAAATCTTTAAGTTTATCACATGCTAAAAATATACTATCACCAACTTCTGCGCTAGTTGTACTCATTATTTCTCCTAGTGCTTCTTTGGAGAAAAATTTACCTACTGGACCTTTAGCAATAATTTCTTTATTTTTCTCGATCGTAAAATAAGCTAATCCAGAATAACCTTGATTTTTTGCCCATTTGTCAATTTTATCAAAAAAAACTTCTTGGCTTATCTTTTGTCTTTTTTGTTACGATGCACCTGGCTTTAGATCCATTTTTGACTAATTTCTTAAATATTTCAAAACTTACATCTTCTCTAAAAAAAATATCTGTAATGTCACTTATAACTAAGGGATTTCTCAAGTCTGGTTTGTCAGTTCCATATTTGATCATAGCATCTGAATATGTAATTCTTGGAAATTTGTTTGTTAATAATTTATTTTTAGAAAATCTTTTAAAAGTATTGACTAATAAATTTTCGACAACATTAAAAATATCTTCTTGATCAACAAATGACATCTCCAAATCTAGTTGATAAAATTCACCCGGACTTCTATCTGCTCTTGCATCTTCATCTCTAAAACATGGCGCTATTTGAAAATATTTATCAAAACCCGAAACCATTATAAGTTGTTTAAATTGTTGTGGTGCTTGTGGTAATGCATAAAATTTTCCATGGTTTAATCTACTAGGTACTAAAAAATCTCTAGCCCCCTCTGGACTAGAAGATGTTAAGATAGGCGTTTGATATTCTAAAAATCCTAATTTTTTCATTTCACTTCTTATAAAGGAAATTACTTTTGATCTTAATATAATATTTTCATGAATTTTTTTTCTTCTAAGATCTAAAAATCTATATTTCAGTCTTATTTCCTCAGAATAATCTTGGTCGCTAAATACTGGCATTGGCAATTCCTTGCATTCTCCTAAAATTAAAAATTTCTCAATTACTACCTCTATTTCACCTGTCTCTAGTTCATTATTAAAAGTCTCTTTAGATCTATTGACGACTTTTCCATGAATTTGTATTACTGTTTCTAACTGAGTTTTTTCTAACTGATTAAAATTAGAATTATCTTTATCTATAATGCATTGTGTTACCCCATAATTATCCCGTAGATCAATAAAAAGTAAGTTTCCATGATCTCTTTTCTTGTTAATCCAGCCTGAAAGTAATACCTTGCAGTTAATATCTTTACTTCTTAATTCGTTACACTTGTGACTTCTGTATTTATTCAGT
>CACLEQ010000039.1:0-2760 GCA_902605995.1 uncultured Pelagibacteraceae bacterium | reverse complement strand
TGTCATATTTGATCCGACAAAAAAAAATAAACTTATATTTGATGGATATCCAAGATCTTTAATTCAGGCTAAGAACTTGGAATTATTACTCAATGAGTCTAATCAAAAAATAGATTTTATTTTTTTCCTAAATGTTAATAAAGAAACAATAGTTAAAAGAATTGAAAAAAGAAAAATTTTAGAAAAAAGATCAGATGATGATCTTAACACTATTTTAAAGAGGTATGATACTTACATGGAAACTACTAAGCCTGTTTTAGATTTTTACTCTAAAAATACAAATTTTTATGAATTAGATGGAGACTTAAAAATTGACGAAATAACTACTAAAATTGAGGCATTTATAAACGTTTAAGTCGTTGACATTAAAAAAACTTCTTATATAAAAAGGCATATTTTATCACAAATTTATGGCTCGTATAGCAGGTATTAACATCCCACAAAACAAATTAGTCCACATAGGATTAACTTATATTTATGGTATAGGAGATAAATTTTCAAATCAAATTTGTTCGTCGTTAGAAATTCCAAAAAATAAAAGGGTTAATCAATTAACAGATGAGGAAATTTTAAAAATAAGAGAGTATATCGATCAAAATTTTAAAGTTGAAGGTGATTTACGTAGAGATTTTTCTTTAAGTATAAAAAGGTTGGTTGATCTTGCATGTTATAGAGGATCAAGACATAGAAAAAAATTACCAGTAAGAGGTCAAAGGACAAGATGTAATGCAAGAACTAGAAAAGGCAAAGCAATTGCTATTGCTGGAAAAAAATTAACTCCACTTAAAAAATAATTATGTCTAAATCTGATAAAGTTGAGAATGAGAACAAAAAAACCGAAAAAAAACCTATAAAAAAATCGGTTAAAAGCTCTTACTCAAAAAAAAAAAGAGTAAAGAAAAATATTCTTAATGGTATTGCGTACGTTCAATCTACATTTAATAATACAATAATCTCAATAGCTGATACAAACGGAAATGTAATTTCATGGGCTTCAGCAGGTCAAAAAGGATTCAAAGGTTCTAGAAAATCTACACCATATGCTGCACAAATTGCTGCTGATGCCGCAGCATCAAAAGCTCTAGAATATGGAATGAAAACTTTATCTGTAGAAGTTAAAGGCCCTGGATCAGGTAGAGAAACTGCCTTAAGAGCTTTGCAAGCAAGAGGTTTTAGAATTTTATCTATTAAAGACACAACACCAATGCCACATAATGGTACAAGACCACCAAAAAAAAGGAGAGTTTAATGGAAACTGAAAATGTAAATATAAAAAATTGGAAATCACTTATTAAACCAA
The DNA here is from genome assembly GCA_902605995.1 of uncultured Pelagibacteraceae bacterium. Taxonomy (GTDB): domain Bacteria; phylum Pseudomonadota; class Alphaproteobacteria; order Pelagibacterales; family Pelagibacteraceae; genus Pelagibacter. Next base: position 1,460 of record CACLEQ010000039.1, on the reverse strand, counting down.
CTAAGCTTGATGTAAAAATAAGTAATGATTTATCACATGCCACTATTATAGCAGAACCTCTTGAAAAGGGGTATGGACTAACTCTGGGTAATTCTCTTAGAAGAATATTATTGTCATCTATAAGAGGTGCTGCGGTAACTTCTATACAAATTGATGGAGTTTTACACGAGTTTACATCTATCAAAGGTGTAAGAGAAGACGTAACAGATATTGTTTTAAATATAAAATCTTTAGCTTTAAAATGTGCGTCAGAAGGAACCAAAAAACTTGTTCTTGACGCTAAAGGCCCAGGAGAAATTAAGGCATCTGATATTACACCGGTTGCTGATGTAAAAATTTTGAATCCTGATTTAGTTATTTGCAATCTAGATGAGAATACAAATTTTCATGTTGAAATGAATGTAAATACTGGAAAAGGATATGTACCTGCTGAGTTAAATAAACCTGAGGAACCACCTTTAGGTTTAATAGCTATAGACTCCTTGTATAGTCCAGTAAAAAAAGTTTCATATTCCGTAAGCACAGCAAGAGAAGGTAAGGCATTAGATTACGATAAATTAACAATGGAAGTTGAAACTAATGGATCAATTTCTGCTGAAGATGCGGTCGCTTACTCAGCGAGAATATTTCAAGATCAATTAAAGATGTTTATCAATTTTGATGAGCCAGTTGAAGCACCTATTAAAGAGGTATCAACAGAACCTGAATTTAATAAAAATTTATTAAGAAAAGTAGATGAACTAGAACTATCTGTAAGATCCATGAATTGTTTAAAAAATGATAACATAATTTATATAGGTGATCTTGTTCAAAAATCAGAGGGTGAAATGTTAAGAACACCAAACTTTGGTAGAAAATCTTTAAATGAGATAAAAGAAGTTTTGACTGGCATGTCTTTATATTTAGGAATGGAAATACCAAATTGGCCACCAGATAATATTGCCGAAATGTCTAAAAAATTAGAGGAAGCTATTTAATGAGACATAATATGTCAAATAAGAAGTTGAATAGGACTTCTGAACATAGAAAAGCATTATTGAAAAATATGTTAATTTCACTAATCAAATATGAGCAAATCAAGACAACTTTACCAAAAGCAAAATTTTTAAAACCTCAAGCTGAAAAAATTATTACATTAGGAAAAAAAGATACTTTACATAATACTAAAATATTGGTTTCTAAATTACAGGATATAAATTCTGCAAATAAAGTTAAAAAAACTTTGTCCAAAAGATATGAAAAAAGATCAGGTGGTTACACAAGGATAATTAAGGCTGGCTTTAGATACGGTGATAATGCTCCAATGGCAATTATTGAATTTGTTGATAGAGATGTCCAAGCTAGAAAAGTTGATAAAAAGAAAAAAGATCAAGCAAATGTTACTGACAAAAAAGAGGAAAAAAAATTAGCGTCAGCTTAAACTTTTTTTAATCATGAATGGAAGTTTTCTCGTTGATACA
>CACLEQ010000038.1:0-2769 GCA_902605995.1 uncultured Pelagibacteraceae bacterium | reverse complement strand
AAGAAATATATAGTTCATGGAATTAAAAGAAAATCATCATCTTTTAACACATCAAGAATTGATCATATTTATGAAAATAAAAGTTATAAAAACAGATTTTTTTTACATTATGGAGATTTGCTTGATCCTAACTCTCTAACGGATTTAATTAGCAAAATCAAACCTGATGAAATTTACAATTTTGCTGCTCAAAGCCATGTTGGAGTTAGCTTTCAACTGCCAAATTATACATCTCAAGTTAATTCCATTGGAACATTAAATTTACTTCATTCAATATATGATTGCGGACTTTCTAGAAAAACAAAATTTTATCAGGCCTCTACTTCGGAACTTTATGGAGAAATTCAAGAGACTAAACAATCAGAAAAAACTAAATTTTATCCAAAAAGCCCGTATGCTACGTCTAAACTTTTTGCTTACTGGATAACTAAAAATTATAGAGAGTCATATGGTATTTTTGCTTCGAACGGTATACTTTTTAATCATGAGTCACCAAGAAGAGGAGAAACTTTTGTTACAAGAAAAATTACAATGGGTATAAGTAAAATAGCTCACGGCTTTGAAAAATGTTTATATTTGGGTAATATATATTCTTTAAGAGATTGGGGTCATGCAAAAGACTATGTTGAAATGTGTTGGAAAGTTTTACAACATAAAAAACCAGACGATTTTGTCATTGCAACTGAAAAACAGTACTCTGTAAAATTTTTCGTAGAACAATGTTTTAATTATCTCGGTATCAAAATTAGATGGTTTGGAAAAGGTCTCAATGAATTCGCCAAAATAATTGATTTTAATAATAATAATAAAAATTTTTTTTTTAAAAAAAATATGGTTGTAATTAGAGTAAGTAAAAAATACTTTCGTCCTAATGAAGTGAATAATTTAATAGGTAATGCCACTAAAGCCAAAAAGTTTTTAAAATGGAAACCAAAAATTAATATAAAAACATTAATTAAAGAGATGATAGATACTGATTTAGAATATATCAGAAAATTAAAGATAAAGTAAAAAAGTTGAAATCAAAAATTTTAATTGCTGGTCAAGAGGGCATGGTAGGAAGATCTGTCTATAATCTCCTAAAAAAAAAGGGATTTAAAATTACTGATTGTAAAAGGAAAGATTTAGACTTTACTAATCAACTTTCAGTAGATAAATGGTTTAAAAAAAATAGACCTGATGTTGTGATTATTGCTGCGGGCAGGGTAGGAGGAATACTAGATAATAAAAATTTTCAAAGTGACTATCTCTACATAAATTCTATGATTGGTTTGAACATAATCAATGCTTCATTAAGGTTTAAGGTTAAAAAGATCATTAATTTAGGATCTGCCTGTATTTATCCAAAAAAAAATAAACAACCAATCAAAGAAAATTCTCTTCTAAGTTCAAAACTAGAGGAGACAAATGAGGGTTATGCTTTAGCTAAAATTTTATCAGTAAAATATTTGGAATATTTAAGAAAAAAAAATAAAAAAGAATTTATATCACTTATGCCGGCAAACTTATATGGTATAGGGGATAATTTTCATTTAAAATCAAGTCATGTTTTACCAGCTTTAGTAAAAAAATTTACGATTGCTAAAATAAAAAAATTACCAGTCGTAGAGGTTTGGGGATCTGGAAACGTTAAAAGAGAATTTTTAAATGTTGAAGACTTATCCTCTGCAGTTTATTTTGTTTTGAAAAGGAAAATCAATCACAATTTTTTAAATATTGGTGGTGGTGAGCATTTCTCTATAAAAAAGGTTGCATTAATCTTAAAAAAAATAGTCGGATTTAAGGGAAAAATTGTTTTTAATCGAAAATATCCAGATGGTGTCAAAGAACGAAAACTAGACTCTAAAATTATTAAGAAATTAGGATGGATGCCAAAAATTTCACTTATAAGTGGATTAAAACAATATTGTAATTACTATAAATATGAAGTTTATCCTTTTGAATAATTTTTTATTTGAATATAAAATATCATAAATGAATAAACCAAAATTGTTAAAATTATATTATAGATATTATTTATTCCAAAAAATTCTAAAATTATAGGAAAGAATATTAAAGAAAAAATTATTATTAGTGAAACTTTGAGCGAATATTTGGATATTAGCAAATGGTGTAAGTGATTTCGATCAGAGCTTAATGGATTTTTTTTATGAAAAATTCGAATTACAAATAATCTAATCAAATCTAATCCAGGAATTAACATGTATAAAACAATTTGATCAGCATAATTGATATAGCTAGAATTATATAATGAAATAAATAAATAACTTATAAAAAAACCAAGCAATAATGATCCACTGTCACCTAAGAATGCTTTATTTTTGAAATTCAAATATGAAAAAGCCACCAAAGAAATAGTTAAAATAAAGATTAACATTGATTTTACAAAAAAAATTAAGATGCTTAAAAGAATAAATATAGAGTAAAAAGATGCTTGTAAATTTATTCCATCAAACATGTTTAATGCATTTAAAAAAACCAAAAAACAAAAGATAGAGAAAATTAAATCAAAACGATACAATTCTATACTTTTTTCATAAAATGAAAAATTGATTGTTTTTAAAATTGTCCCAGTATCAACTAATAACAATGTTAGTATTATCAAAAATAAATATAAAAATTTAAAATTTGCTTTAATATTAATTTTATCATCAATAAAACCGAGTAAAAAAACCAATGAAGAAATTATCATGAAATAATTTAGGTTTTTTTTACTATCAAAAAAGATTTCTTGTTTCAAAAGATCTTCTGAAGAAATTAGCAAAATCC
>CACLEQ010000037.1:0-2987 GCA_902605995.1 uncultured Pelagibacteraceae bacterium | reverse complement strand
AGCTGTATGTAAGTTTTGATCCGAAAATTTCCGAATGGGGAAACCCACCACTTTATGTGGTACTTTAAATTAAATTCATAGATTTAAAGAGACAACCTGGAGAACTGAAACATCTAAGTAACCAGAGGAAAATAAATCAATTGAGATTCCGTTAGTAGTGGCGAGCGAAAATGGAATAGGCCAGTAGTTTTGTTAAAAAAATTTGAATAGTTTGGAAAATCTAACCATAGAGGGTGATAGTCCCGTATGAGTAATGTTTAACAAAATTCTTGAGTAAAGCGGGACACGTGAAATCTTGCTCGAATATAGGGGGACCACCCTCTAAGCCTAAATACTCTTCAGTGACCGATAGTGAACTAGTACCGTGAGGGAAAGGTGAAAAGAACCCCTATTAGGGGAGTGAAATAGAACCTGAAACTGCATGCCTACAATCAGTCGAAGCTCTTTTTAGAGTGACGGCGTACCTTTTGTATAATGGGTCAGTGACTTAATTTATTAAGCAAGCTTAAGCCATCTAGGTGTAGGCGCAGCGAAAGCAAGTCTTAATAGGGCGATTAGTTTAATGAATTAGACCCGAAAACGAATGAGCTTACCATGAGCAGGTTGAAAGCAAGGTAACACTTGCCGGAGGACCGAACCAGTTGACGTTGAAAAGTCTTTGGATGACTTGTGGTAAGGGGTGAAAGGCCAACCAAATTCGTAGATAGCTGGTTTTCCGCGAAAACTATTTAGGTAGTGCGTTGAATAAATAGATGTTTAGAGGTAGAGCACTAAATGGGCTAGGGGGAAGAGATTCTTACCAAACCTAATGAAACTCCGAATGCTAAACATTGTTCTTCAGCAGACAGACTGTGGGTGCTAAGGTCCACGGTCGAGAGGGAAAGAGCCCAGACCACCAGATAAGGTCCCAAAATTATGATTAAGTGTGAAAGGATGTGGAAATTCCTTAACAGCCGGGAGGTTGGCTTAGAAGCAGCCATCCTTTAAAGATAGCGTAACAGCTCACCGGTCTAATAGAGTTTCTGCGCCGAAGATGTAACGGGGCTAAAATCATATACCGAATCTGTGGATTTATAATTTTTTCGAAAATTATAACTGGTAGCGGAACGTTCTGTAAGCCTGCGAAGGGATACCTGTGAGGGATCCTGGAGGTATCAGAAGTGCGAATGCTGACATAAGTAACGATAAAAGAAGTGAAAAACTTCTTCGCCGAAAATCCAAGGGTTTCTGCGCAAGGTTAATCCGCGCAGAGTTAGTCGGCACCTAAGGCGAGGGCGAAAGCCGTAGTCGATGGAAATAAGGTTAATATTCCTTAACCAGATGGTAGTGACGGATCTTGTAAATTGTGAGTTCTTAATGGATTGAACTTGCTGTGAAAAGGTTCCAAGAAATAGCTCCATCATTAGACCGTACCCTAAACCGACACAGGTGGATTAATAGAGTATATTTAGGCGCTTGAGAGAATGATGTTGAAGGAACTCGGCAAAATGCTTCCGTAACTTCGGAATAAGGAAGACCTTTTTTTAGGCAACTAAAAATGGGTGGCACAAGCCAGGGAGAAGCGACTGTTTATCAAAAACACAGGGCTCTGCTAACACGTAAGTGGATGTATAGGGTCTGACGCCTGCCCGGTGCTGGAAGGTTAATGCGATGGGTGCAAGCTCATTTCTGAAGCCCCAGTAAACGGCGGCCGTAACTATAACGGTCCTAAGGTAGCGAAATTCCTTGTCGGGTAAGTTCCGACCTGCATGAATGGCGTAACGATTTCTCCGCTGTCTCCAACATCAACTCAGTGAAATTGAATTCTCCGTGAAGATGCGGAGTTCGCGTAGTTAGACGGAAAGACCCCGTGCACCTTTACTGCAACTTTACATTGGTGTTAGGAAAAACATATTTAGCATAGGAGGGAGACATTGAAGCGAAGGCGTCAGCTTTTGTGGAGTCACCAGTGAAATACCTCTTTTGTTTTTCTTGATATCTAACTGATTGCCGTCATCCGGCATCAAGACATTGTATGGTGGGTAGTTTGACTGGGGCGGTCGCCTCCCAAATAGTAACGGAGGCGTGCGAAGGTAAGCTCAGAACGGTCAGAAATCGTTCGTAGAGTGCAATGGCATAAGCTTGCCTGACTGTGAGACTGACAAGTCGAGCAGAGACGAAAGTCGGTCATAGTGATCCGGTGGTTCTGAGTGGAAGGGCCATCGCTCAACGGATAAAAGGTACGCCGGGGATAACAGGCTGATACTGCCCAAGAGCTCATATCGACGGCAGTGTTTGGCACCTCGATGTCGGCTCATCACATCCTGGGGCTGGAGCAGGTCCCAAGGGTTTGGCTGTTCGCCAATTAAAGTGGTACGTGAGCTGGGTTCAGAACGTCGTGAGACAGTTCGGTCCCTATCTGCTATGCGTGTAGAAGAATTGAGAGGAGTTGACCCTAGTACGAGAGGACCGGGTTGAACATACCACTGGTGGACCGGTTGTAGCGCCAGCTGCAGTGCCGGGTAGCTAAGTATGGACGAGATAACTGCTGAAAGCATCTAAGCGGGAAACTCACCTCAAAACTAGTTCTTCCTATAGAGCCGTGGTAGACCACCACGTTGATAGGCTGGATGTGGAAGCGCAGTAATGCGTGCAGCTGACCAGTACTAATAGCTCAATTGGCTTGATTTATGCACTGAAAAAAATTTTTAAGGATAATTGATGAACAAAAACATTTGGGAGAGAAATGTTTATAGTAAGAAAAAACAAGTAAATATCTTCCCATTTCCGGGAGTAATATCTTTTTTCAAGAAAAAAAATTTTAGAAATAAATCTAAAATAAATATTTTAGAAATTGGTTGTGGAGCAGGAAATAACCTAATTTTTCTTGCCCAAGAAGGTTTTAATGTGAGTGGAAAAGATTTTTCTGACTCAGCAATTAAAATTGCAAAAAAAAAGTTTAATCAAAAAAAATTAAAATACACAATTAAAGTTGGTGATGTAAAAAA
>CACLEQ010000036.1:0-3191 GCA_902605995.1 uncultured Pelagibacteraceae bacterium | reverse complement strand
GCAAAATTAGTAAGTGCTTTAAATACTAAAAAAGAAAAAGATAGATCCTATAATAGTGATGATTGGTTTCAATGGAGTGAGGGTAGAGTAAGTCTAGGTAAAAGACATGCAATAGATACTTCATCTAGAAATATTCACACATATGGTATTTCAATTGGTGCCGATAGGATTAAAGATGAGGATAGAGATGTAATGTATGGATATGTTTTACAATATGGAAATGATAATATTGATATTGGTGGTCAAGGTACAGGACTAGATACAGATTCTTATAGTTTAGCTCTTTATGGAACAAAAATTGGAGAAGATGATTATTTTACAGATGGGATTATTGGGTTAAGTTTATTAGATATTGACCATAGGAGAGTTACTTATGGCAATACTCTTGAAGGAGATAGAGAAGGACAACAAATCTATGGGTCAGTTAATTTTGGAAAAAGATTACATGACAAAGAAATAAATCTAAATCCTGGTATCAAATTAGACTTAGGATATACAAAACTTAAAGCTTTTAGAGAAAAAACAACATTAGGTGATAATTTATCTGATACCTTAATTTATCGAGATCAAAATATAAAAACTGCCTTAACTACAATAGGAGTACTTTTTGATAATACAGATAAAAGAAAAGACAAAATAATTAATCATCATGGAAGATTAGAATATGTAGGAGACTTAAGTCCATCCTCAAATGCAGAATCTTATTTCGTTAACAGTCAAAGTACTATCTATAATTATAAAACAAATAATGAATCACAGCATAATTACAGAATTGGATATGGTTTTGATATTACATCATTAAGAGGTTGGTCGGTGGTTACAAATTTTGAGAGATTTGGGGCAAGTGGAAAAGGTTATAGTAATGATTTTTATCTATCTTTAGGATATGTACCAATAGATGATACAAAATTTACATTTCAATTAAACGATTTTGAAAATGCTAGTTTAGATTTTATTAAAAAAGTAAATGAATTAGATTTAAAGATAAGTACAAATTATGATTTTTTAAGTGTTGTGCCTAATTACAATGCAAATATTTCAATAAGTAATAGCTTCTAATATTTCTATTGTGTTTGAAAAAAAATAAATGATTCTCTCTCTAATCACACAATAATTTTGAACTTTTGAAGTAATGAATGATGCGTTTTTGGACAAGCTAAATAAAGAAATAAGAAATTGTTTGTTTTTTTCTTTATTGTCTTAGGGGTGAAAGGTCTATTTGAAATTCAATAGTGGTTCATTCAACCTTTTAACCATCTCTTAATTATGGACCTTAATATGATTAAAAATATATAATTTAACTATAAAATAGTTTAATTATAAAAAGAATTATTTAAATCTCAATAATGTCAATGAAACCTGATTTTCAAAAAGGATTATTATTAACCTCATTAGGATCATTTTGGTGGGGTTTCATCGGAGTTTTTTATTTTGAGTATGTTTCATTTATTGGTCATGTTGAAGTAATTGTTCATAGATGTATATGGACCACAATCATGTTAATTCTAACAACTTCTTTTTTTGATTTTTTTTCTGATTTCTGAATTTACTAAAAAAGTTGAAAAAATTTCATCAAAAGCAAGTCTTTGATAAAAGTTTTCTTTGAATTTGCCTATATTTTCCGGTTCATGTAATTTCTTGATTGAATCGTTCCATCTCACATTATCAAATTTTTGCAATATCTCTTTTGAATGCCATTCTTCGATTTCAGGTAAATTTTCAATAATTTGTAATATAATCTTATTGTAAACTTTTTCACTCACACCATCAGTTAATGAATAGCTATTATGTTTTTGTTTTATGATAGACGAGTCTTCTGAAATATACTTAGGATTTGTTAACTGGTATTTATTGCGAAAAAATTTAATTTTTCCGCTAATAGTAACTTCTTTTCCAATAGGTAATATCTTTTTTACATATCCTTCATAACTATTAAAAAAGATACAATCTATTTTACCTGTTTCATCTTCACATAAAACTCGATTTGGTAAGTTTCTAATTCTTGGAAATATATATTTTTTTGGAATTATGGTTATAGTTTGAACTTCGTTTATTTTTAAATCTTTAATTTTTGATGATAGTGATCTATCAGTATAGAATTTTGGTAATTTCCATAATAGGTCGAAAATACTATTTATTTTTTTATTTTTTAAAAGATTTGTTGTTTTTACACCTACACCTTTTAGGGAACTTAGGTCAGATAATAAATATTCATAATTTCTTTTAATATCCATAAACTAATATTATATTCCTATTATGATCACTGATATAGAACAATTAAAAAAAAAAATTATTTACAGATCAAATTATCGCGGCACTAAAGAAATGGACAAACTATTAGGTGCTTTCACCAAAAAATACGTAGATCAATTAGATTATGAGGATTTAAATGAATTAACCAAACTCTTGGAAATAGATGACAACAATCTTTACAATTTTTATAATGGTTTAAAAACCAATATACAATTTGAAGATAATAAAATTAACAATCTATTTAAAAATTTTGAATATTAAATATTATAATGGCGGAGAGACTGGGATTCGAACCCAGGAAAGAGTTGCCCCTTTGCCGGTTTTCAAGACCGGTGCTTTCAACCACTCAGCCATCTCTCCATGAGCAAGTAAATACAGGGCTTATTGAATCTTTTCAACTTAAAAGACACACTAAAAAAATTTTTTTTATTGGTTGTCTCTAGTTTGTCTCTAGTTTTGAAACTATTCACTTTGTTTTAATTAATTTTTTCTAGTTTTATTTCAAAAGTCTCAAGTCCTGTCTCTAGTTTATCCTATAAAATTCAACAAGTTTTTCATTTGAACTCGCTGAAAAAAGCTTTTTAAAATTAGCTTTTACAATCAATATTTTTATTTTACCATAAGAGTAAAATGTTTACATTAATAAAATTATACAAATTTAATAATGATTTTAAATGACCAGGTTATTACATATAGGTCTATCCAAGTGTGCTTCAACTTTTATGCAACACCAAATTTTTCCTAAAATAGCTAAAAAGTTGAATATAAGCTTAAATCCTGATTATTTTTCTAAAATAGATTCAAGTAAAATAAAATATCATATTTTAGAAAATACAAATGATTTAGAAAAAAAATTTCCAAATAAATTTATATTAACTCAAGAAGACTTATTTTCTTTAGGTTGGGAATTTTCCAGAATTCATAGAAGTTTTAAATAT
>CACLEQ010000035.1:0-3256 GCA_902605995.1 uncultured Pelagibacteraceae bacterium | reverse complement strand
ATACATGGGATGTTTCAGGTGGAGGGAATTATGGCTTTAACTCGATTTGGGTAAATAGAAATAATAGTATTTTTGACAATTTAGATTACAAACCGCGAAACGAAATAAAAAATTTAAATGAACTAACAAAATTAATTAAATAGGAAACATGAATAAAGGACAAAGAGCTGGTGAAGGAGCGATTGCAGTAAACGTTGAGCGCAATAAATCATATTATTGGTGTAGTTGTGGTAAAAGCTCTAAACAACCCTTCTGTGATGGCTCGCATAAAGGAACAGAATTTAATCCTGTGGTATATAAAGCTGATTTAACAAAAAAAATGTTTTTTTGCGCTTGTAAACAGACTAACAGTCAACCTTTTTGCGACGGTTCACATAACAAAAAGTAACATTGAAAATTCAAATTTAAGGATTAATCTAACAAAAAATGACAATTGAAGTAGATAAAATTATAGACCCAATTCCCGCCTCCGATGGTGCTGGGGTAAAGTTAAAAAGAAGTATTGGTGTTGAACCAAATTATTTTGATCCTTTTTTAATGTTAGATGAATTTGGTTCTGAAAATAGCGAGGATTATATTAATGGATTTCCCCCTCATCCACATAGGGGCATTGAAACAGTTACTTATATGCTTGCAGGTGACTTTGAACATAAAGATAGTACTGGTGGTGAAGGAAGAATGACTGCTGGTGATGTGCAGTGGATGAAAACAGGAAGTGGAATAATTCATTCTGAAATGCCTACAATGAAAGAGGGTAAACTTCACGGATTTCAATTATGGATAAATATGCCAGCTAAATTAAAAATGAGTAAACCAGAGTACATTTATATTGATGCTGATAAAATGAGTGTTCACAAAGATGATAACAAGCAGGTAAAAGTTATCGCCGGTAAGTTTGAAAAAGCTGAAGGTCCGGTCAAGAAACATAATATTGATCCTACTTATTTTGACGTTGAGTTAAAAAAAGAAAAAGAATTTAATTACAACCTACCCTCTACTCACAACACATTTATCTACTTGATTGATGGAGAAATAAAAATTGGTGAAAAAAAACACGATAAGGTTAAAGATAGTACTTTAATTTTACTATCAAAAGGTGAGACTTTAAAAGTTAGAGCACAAACTAATGCGAAGTTCTTGGTCATTTCTGGAAAACCTATTAATGAGGAAATAGCTAGAGGTGGGCCTTTTGTAATGAATACTAAATCTGAGATTTTGCAAGCTGTTCAAGATTACCATAATGGTACATTTGTAAAATAAACATGAAATCAATTAAAATTGAAAAATTTGGTGGACCTGAAGTCCTCCAAATTCAAGATATAGAAGTTGGGAAACCTGGGCCTAAAGAAGTCTTAATTAAAAATTTATCAATTGGTTTAAATTTTATAGATATTTACCATAGAACAGGTCTTTATCCAATTCCACTTCCAAGTGGTATTGGACTTGAAGCTTGTGGGGTAATTGAGGAAATCGGATCTAAAGTAAGTTTATTCAAAATTGGAGATAGAGTTACACACGCATCAATGCCAATCGGTGCTTATTCAGAAAAACAAATTATGCCAGAGGATAAACTCATTTCAGTTCCTGAGGGTATCTCTGATGAAGTTGCATCGTGTATTACATTAAAAGGAATTACTGCAGAATATTTATTACATAGAGCCTATCCTTTAAAAAAAGGTGATAGAGTTTTATACCATGCGGCGGCAGGTGCTCTTGGTCAAATTTTATGTCCATGGGCAAATGCTTTAGGTGCTGAAATAATTGGAACAGTTGGATCAAAAACTAAAGAGGAAATTGCAAAAAAAAATGGCTGTCATCATGTAATAAATTATTCTGAAAAAAACTTTGTTGAGGAAATAGAAAAAATTTATGGAAAGAATGGTATTGACGTAGTCTATGATGGAGTTGGTGTTAAAACATTCAAAGGATCAATAGAAACATTGAAAATTAGAGGAATGATGGTGGCTTTTGGAAATGCTTCTGGTTACGTAGATACACTGGACATTAAGAGAGATATCAACGCCAAAGGTTTATTTTTTACTCGACCCTCTATTGCTCATTATACAGTACAGCGTGATGAACTTATAGAGTCTGCAAAAAAAGTTTTTGAAGCAATTTTAACAAAAAAATTTAGCGTTGAAATTTCAAAAAGATACTCTCTTCAAAATGCTGGACAAGCTCACAAAGATTTAGAGGCAAGATTGCTCACTGGACCAGCAGTAATTATTCCTTAAACTGAATATCCATGTCAGATAAGTGAAGTTTAAGAGCTTTAGTTGATATTTGAATCTCTCTTATAAAAAATACTATTGATATCATCATCGATAAACAACACGATCCAAAAATAATTCTCGCAATAAAAAGTTCTTGAAGATAAAGACCAAACACGGTGAGCATATTGAATAAGAAACCAAAAGCAGCAAACAAAATACTATATTTCAAAACAACGACTCTGCTGTCTAAGTTAATTAATTGATCTTTCCACTCTGGCGGTGTGTGCTTCTCAAAAACATACTCGTCATGAATTTTTCTTATTAACGAGCTTAAAGTATGAAATCTGTTAGAATACACACCCATGATTAATGGGATAGCAGGAAACATAAGTGCAGTTACTGTATAATCTATATTCATGCGAATCAGATTGATTATCAATCTTGCCTTTGTTATTTACAAGTAAATTTTATGAACCAAATCAATTTATTTGTAGATTTAACAAGGCTTAAAAAACCAATTGGATTTATGTTGCTTTTTTGGCCTTGTTCTTGGGGTTTAACATTAGCATACGATTTTACAAAAAATTATAATCTTTATTTTTTTTATTTACTTTTATTTTTCCTAGGTTCTGTTTTAATGAGATCCGCTGGATGTATAATTAACGATATTGTTGACAAAGAATTTGATAAAAAAGTTTCCCGGACTAAACTTAGACCTATAGCTTCAGGCCAAATCTCAATTTTTCTTGGATGTATTTACGCTATAATTCTATGTTTAATGGCTTTATTAGTTTTGATTAACTTTAATTATCTTACAATCATTTTGGCTTTCTGTTCTATGCCACTTGCGTTTACCTATCCATTAATGAAGAGATTTACTTATTGGCCACAACTATTTTTAGGAATAACATTCAACTATGGTTTGATTTTAGGATGGACCTCTGTAGAAAATCAAATAAGTATTTTACCGTTTATTTTATATTTTGGAGCCATATTTTGGACACTTGGATACGACACAATATATGGGTATCAAGATATTGTTG
>CACLEQ010000034.1:0-3419 GCA_902605995.1 uncultured Pelagibacteraceae bacterium | reverse complement strand
TACCACACAATTTTTCTTTATTGATATTTATGAAAAAAAAGAAATAGAGACACTTAGATTATTTGGAGTCGATAACTTTTCATTATTAAAATTTCTAACTTTAACCTCATTTATATTTGGTTTTTTAATAATTACCATATTTTATAATTTTTCATCTATATTAAAAAATGAATATTTAAAGATTAAAAATAATTATGCGGATGATAAAAAATATTTAGCAGTTATTACCAAAAATGGAATTTGGATTAAGGATAACCTTGATGAAGAAACTGTTATTATCAATGCAGATATGATTATTGATGAATTCTTGATGAATTCATCAATAACAATTTTAAATAAAAACTTTGAAATCAAACAAAATATTATTGCAGAAAAAATAAATATTCAAAATAAAAAGTGGAAGCTTCAAAAAGCAATAGTTACCGAGAGTGATAACTCCTCTAAAGAATATGAGATTTATAATTTTGATAGCAATTTTGATCTTGAAAGAATAAATAATCTTTTCTCTGACTTATCTTCTCTCACATATTTTGAGCTTCTTAAATTAGAAAAAGATTATAACTCTATAGGTTACTCAACTGATGAAATAAAAATCCAAAAACATAAGTTTTATTCTTTACCTTTTTTACTATGTATAATGACAATTATAGGTACAATTATAATGATTTATAACAAATTTAAAAAAAATCTTATGTTAAATCTTTTTATCGGAATTTTTTTTTCAGTTTTAATTTATTATTTAAGCCATTTCTCAAATCTTCTAGGTGAGAATGGAAAATTTCCATTGATTTTATCTGTATGGTTTCCGATTTTAATACTATCAACAATCTCAACGATATGCGTGGTTAAAATAAATGAAAAATAATTCTTATTATAGAAAAGTTTTTTTAATTTTATTACTTTTTATTTTTTTGGGAAACAACATTTTTGCAAAAGAAATAAATATTAAAGCTAAAGAAGTATTAACATTTGAGAAGGGTAAAATCATAATTGGTAAAGATGAAGTGGAAGCAAAAATAAATAACGAAATAGAAATATATGCAGATAAAATTACATATGATAAAAATAGTGAAGAATTAATTGCAGAGGGAAACGTAAAATCGAGAGATCTAAAAAATAATATTGAAATAAAATCTCAAAAAGCAATATATAAAAAAAAAAAAAATTAAATTTTTTCAGTCGGAGATACTTATTTTAACATAAATAAACATTATGAAGGACAGTCATCTGACGTAAATTTTCTTATAAATGAAGGTATAATTTACTCAAAAAAATTATCAAATTTTAACGACAATCTAGATAATATAATACAGTCAACATCTTTTAGATACTCTAATAAGTCTGAAATCTTAAAAGCAAATAATATAAAATTTATTGACAATAAAAAAAATAAATACTTTCTAAAAAATGGATTTCTGAAAGTAAAAGAAAATATTTTGCTAGGGAAAGATGTTAAAATTTATTTACGAAATGATACTTTTGGTACTCCAGAGAATGAACCTAAGCTAAAAGGTAATTCAATATTATCCCAGGGTAACGAAACATTAATCAAAAAAGGTATTTTTACATCCTGTAAAGATAATAATAACTGTCCTCCATGGGCAATTACAGCCAAAGAAATAATTCACGATAAAAATAAAAAAGAAATTAAATATAAAAATGCATTATTAAAAATCTATAATATACCGGTCCTCTATTTTCCTAAGTTCTTTCATCCAGATCCGACTGTAGATAGAAAATCAGGTTTTTTAATGCCTTCTTTTGGAGAGTCAAAAAATTTAGGTGCATCTATAAATATTCCATACTTTTTTGCAATTTCAGAAAGTGAAGATATTACCTTTAAACCAAGATTCTTTTCTAGTGATGAATTATTGTTACAAACTGAGCTCAGAGAAGTAAATAAATACTCTTCACATATAATTGATTTAAGTTTAAATAAAACAAATTCAGATGACGAAAAAGGTAGAAATACCCATTTTTTCTCTAATTCAAACTTTAATTTAAATAATAATTTTTTTAATAAAAGCAACTTGAAAGTAAAAGTTGAGAAAGTCTCAAACGATGATTATATCAGTTTATACTCGCTTGAAAGTACAAGTCCAATTATAAAAGATACAACAACCTTAGAAAATATAATTGAATTTAATGGTACACAAAATAATTTTAATGTAGATCTATCTCTAGAAAGCTACGAAACATTGGGTAAACCAACTAGTGACAGATACGAATTTGTTTATCCAAATTATTCATTTGAAACAACAAAAAATTTTAAAAATGAATTTTTTAATAATTTAGATTTCACATCTAGTGGGAATCAAAAAAAATATTCCACAAATATTTATGAGGCAGTTCAAATTAATGACTTTATTTTTAATGGGAATAAAAATATTAGTAATTACGGTTTTAATCACAATTTTAAAACGATACTCAAGAATGTAAATTCTGATGGTAAAAATTCAAAAAAATTTAAAGAAAAAGAACAAAGTGAAATCTTATCTATGATTACCTATGACCTTGACTTGCCTTTAGTAAAAAATGATGCCAAATTTTATAATTCCCTTTTACCCAAAATATCTTTTAGGCATAGTCCAAATGATACGAAAAATTTAAAAGATGAGGAAAGGTTTCTTAATACCGATAATGTTTTTAGTCTAAATAGGATTGGATTTAATGAAACAATTGAAAGTGGAACATCGGTGACTCTAGGTTTGGATTTTGAAAAAAAATATAAAGAAGATAATGCAAGTTTATTTAGCTCAAAAATTGCAACTGTTTTTAGAGATGAAATGAACGAAAATTTGCCTATTAAAAGTACATTAGGAAAAAAACAATCTGATATCTTTGGAGAGATAAAATTTGCACCTAATCAAAACCTGATATTTGATTATAATTATTCAGTAAAAAATAATTTAGATGAAATTAATTTACATGTTTTTGAAAATACTTTTAAAGTGAATAATTTTTTAAATACTTTTACTTTTTACGAGGAGAACAACCTATTAGGTGATAAAAGTTATTACGAAAATAAGTTCGAATATAATTTTAATAATAAAAATGCATTATCTTTCAAAACCAGAAACAATAAAAAGGATAATCTAACAGAATTTTATGACCTCATTTATCAATACAAAACGGATTGTTTAACTGCATCTCTAAGATATAACAAAGAATATTATTCTAACTCTACAAAAAAACCAAATGAGGAATTATTTTTTAATATAACATTAATACCTTTAGGCTCAACTCAAACTGGAAGTTTATTTGACTTAAAAGAAAATAAATGAGATTAAAAAAAAAATTCACTTTAAGATTAGTATCTCAAATTATATTTTTTTTTATAGTTTTTCTTAATCTTTATGCCAACGAAGTAAAAATAGTGGCAAAGATTGGAAATGATATAATTACTAATATAGATATTG
>CACLEQ010000033.1:0-3658 GCA_902605995.1 uncultured Pelagibacteraceae bacterium | reverse complement strand
TTACTGTTCTTCCTTGGATTGGAGAAGTTGAACATGCTTTAGTTTGGGTTGCTCTTTTGTCTGCACTTGGAGGAACAGTAATTTTAGCTGCTGTTGGTATTAAACTGCCTGGTATAGAATATGACATTCAAAAAGAAGAGGCGGCATATAGAAAAGAATTAGTTCTTGGAGAAGATTTTAAAGACAGCGCAAAACCAGAAAAAATTACTGATTTATATGGAGGTGTGAGAAGAATTCATTATAAAATGTATTTTCACTATCTTTATTTTAACGCAGTAAAATGGAGTTATCTTCAAGGAATGGTGATAGTTCCATATCTGGCTCTAGCTCCTACTATTGTAACTGGCGCAATTACTTTAGGTTTTGTCCAACAAATAATAAGAGCATTTGGTAGAGTAGAAACTTCACTTCAATATTTAGTGCGAAGCTGGCCAATAATTGTTGAGCTAATATCCGTGTGGAAAAGATTAAGAGAATTTGAGAGCAATCTTAATAAATCAGAAAAATTTAGTCGAAATATTACATGAATATTGATGCGAAATATTTAGAAAAATTTATAAATGTTACATCTAAAGCAGCAATAGCGTCATATTTTTTAGTTGGAAAAAAAGATAAATTAGCAGCGGATAAGGCAGCAGTGGATGCAATGAGAACTGAACTTAATAAATTAGACATGCAAGGTAAAGTTGTGATAGGTGAAGGTTCTTTAGATAAAGCACCAATGTTATATACAGGTGAAATTCTCGGAAATAAAAAAGGACCAAAATTTGATATAGCTGTTGACCCATTAGAAGGAACTAATTTCGCTGCAAATAATTTACCCGGTGCTTTAACGGTAATTGCAGTAGCAAATGAATCAAATTTATTTAACGCTCCAGAAACTTATATGGATAAAATATCTGCTAATTTAAATGAAAGAGGGGTAGTAGACCTAGATTTCTCAATTAAGAAAAATATTTATAATTTATCTGAATATAAAAATAAGAGACCCTCAATGCTTACAGTATGCCTTTTAGATAGACCAAGACATAAAAAGATTATTGATAAACTAAATACTCTTGGGGTTAAACTTAAATTAATAACTGATGGTGATGTTTCAGGAGCTCTCTTAGTTACTAATGAAAAGTATAATGTAGATCTTTTTTTAGGTATAGGTGGCGGTCCCGAAGGAGTATTGGCCGCATCTGCTTTAGACTCATTTAATTGTTTTTTTCAGGGAAAATTTTTATTTGATTCTATAGAGGAAAAAGAAATGGCAAGAAATTTAGGTATAAAAAATTTTAACAAAAAATATGAATTAAACGAAATTGTGTCCGGTGATTCAATATTTTGTGCGACAGGTATTACCTCTGGCGATATTGTTGGTGGAATTAAAAAAAACAACAATGAATTTGAATTGGAAACATTCGTTACTCATAAGTCTGTGGGGGTAAGAAAAATAATAAAAACAAAATATAAAATTTAATAAGACTTGATTAATAATATTTTTTGCAATAAAAAACATCTTTTTGGTCCCTTCGTCTATCGGTTAGGACACGTGGTTTTCATCCTCGAAAGAGGGGTTCGATTCCCCTAGGGACCGCCATCAAATATGACATATTTTGTTTATATTTTAAAGTGTGTCTCTTCAGTCAAAAAAAGAACATATGTTGGTTATACTAATGACCTTAAAAATCGTTTAAATAAACATAATTCTAATAAAGGTGCGAAATATACTAAGGGAAATAAATGGATAATTATTTATAAAAAAAAATTTTTATCAAAATACAAGGCAATGTCTTATGAATATAAATTGAAACATGATAGAAAGAAAAGACTTGAAATTTATAATAATTCTAAATGAATATATCTATATTACTTCCATTTAAAGAAAATTACTCAAAAGAAATTGCTGGAGCTGTATCTTTATTTGTCAAAGATACTATTAAAGTAAGTACTTATAAAAATTCAATGACTGTATTTGGATCAACATCAAATAAAAAGATCCTTGATAACAATTATATTAACTTAAAACCAAAAAAAAAATTTTTACAAAGTTCAAATAAAGAATATGTTAAATCTTTTTTGAACCATCCCATGGTTGAAGATACAGATATATTAGAGATACATAATAGACCTAATTATATTAAACAAATTAAAGAAAACTATAATAAAAAAATATTTCTATATTTTCATAATGATCCGTTATCTATGAATGGATCTAGAACTCAAGATGAAAGAAGTTATCTAATAAAAAATGTTGACAAGTTAATTTTTAATAGCAAATGGTCAAGAGATAGATTTTTTTTAAAATCTAGTTTTAAGGATTTAATGATTAATAAATCAGTAATTTGCTATCAATCTGCTAGCAAAGTTGATGTTAATATAAAATCAAAAAAAAAGATAATTACTTTTATTGGAAAGTTAAATTCAGCTAAAGGGTTTGATATTTTTGGTAAGACAATAATAAAAATTTTAGACAAATATAAAGCTTGGAAAGCATATGTAATAGGTGATGAGCCTAGAGAAAAAATGTACTTTGAACATAAAAATTTAGTTAATCTAGGTTTTAAAAATAATGATTTTATTTTAAATTTTTTAAAAAAAGTAAGCATATCAGTTGTTTGTTCCAGATGGGATGAGCCTTTTGGAAGAACAAGTCTTGAGGCTGCAAGTAGGGGGTCAGCAGTAATAATCAGTGATCGCGGAGGTTTACCTGAAACAACAAAATCTGCAATAATATTAAAAAAATTAGATGAAGATACTCTTTTTAAACAAATATCAAAACTAATCGAGAATAAAAAATATTTAATAAAAAAACAAAAGGAGAATTATAAAAATTTTTTTTTAACACATAAATATGTATCAAGCTTATTAGACAATCTTCGTGATAAATTTGTATTAAAAAAAATAAACATTAAACAAAAAAAGATTTTGAAAATCATGCATATTACGAATTTTAATTATCGTTTTGATGGTAGATTACACTATAACACTGGTAGAAGATTAAATAATGGTTTTGTTAGATTAGGTCATAATGTACTTACGGTAAGTGATAGAGATATATTACATAACAAAAAAAGCTTAAATGATTTCGCTGGTTCTAAATCTCTACAAAATTCTATTATTAATAATTATAGTAATTTTAAGCCTGATTTAATAATACTTGGACACGCAGATAATGTTTCAAAAGAAACATTAAATACATTTAAAAAAGATAAAGTTTTAATAGCTCAATGGTTTTTAGATCCAGTTAGTAAATTTGGTCCTGACTATCTAAATAACAAAAGAAGAGTTTTAGACAAAAACGATTTATTAGATGCTACTTTTTTAACAACAGATCCTGGTGTATTAGATTTCAAGATTAAAAATAGCTTTTATATGCCCAACCCGTGTGACAAATCATTTGAAACGTTGAGTAACTATAATAAATATTGTGATAATGATTTATTTTTTGCGATGAGTCATGGTGTACATAGAGGAGGTCTTAAAAAAGGGAAAATTGATGATAGAGAAGTTTTTATTAATAAATTAATTAAAAAAAATAAATCAATTACCTTTGATATTTATGGAATGTTCAATACACAACCAATATGGGCAGAAAATTTTTTAAAAAAAGTTGCCAATTCATCGATGGGTTTAAATCTTAGTCGTGGAAAGCCCATAAAATATTACAGTA
>CACLEQ010000032.1:0-3803 GCA_902605995.1 uncultured Pelagibacteraceae bacterium | reverse complement strand
GAAGACCTGCACCAAATACTATTCCTTGGGATACAAAAGCATCTGGATTATATATGATATGCACCCTTTCTAAACATGAAGCTGAGAAACAAGGTTATACAGATTCACTAATGTTAGATCATGAAGATAATGTAGCAGAAGCTACTGGTGCAAATATCTTTTTTAAAGATAAAAATGGAGATCTTCATACCCCTATACCAGACTCTTTTTTAGATGGAATTACTAGAAGAACTGTAATTCAAATTGCAAAATCTAAAAATATAAAAGTTCATGAAAGAAAAATTAAACCTGACGAATTAAAAAATTTTGTTGGATGTTTTTTAACTGGAACTGCTGCTGAGGTTACCCCAGTTTCAACCATAGCAGATTATCAATTTAAAGTTTGTGAGACAATTATTGATTTAAATGAAAGTTATCTTTCTTTAGTAAAAAAGAAAAAAGCAGCTTAATTTTTATTATCCTCTGAAATGGCATGATCAATTCCCTTTCGCATATAATCATAACCTGTAAAAAGTGTAAGTGCCGCCGAGAGCCATAAAAGAATTATTCCAATTGTTTGAGCATTATAATCTTGAAAGTTAATAATTTTATTCCCTGTTTCGCCTGATAATAAAAGTGCAATTGAAACCATTTGCAAAACAGTTTTTAATTTGGCAAGATTAGAAACTGGTAATTTTATTTTTCCTTTTGCCAAAAATTCTCTTAATCCAGAAATTAAAATTTCTCTAGTCAAAATTATAATTGCAGCAATTACTTCATAATGTCGAATTGTTCCATCCATTACTAAAAGTATTAGAGCAGTTGCAACAATAATTTTGTCCGCTATAGGATCAAGTAATTCACCAAGTTTTGACTCCTCGCCAAGAAATCTCGCTAACACGCCATCTAGAAAATCAGTGAATGAGGCTACAATAAATAAAATTAATGCAGTTAAATCTCCGTAAAAACCTGGGAGATAAAAAGCTAATACAAAAAATGGAACTATTAAAATTCTTCCTATAGTTAATATATTTGGAATTTTTTTTAGCATATTGTTTTTTTATTCATGAAAATAATTATATATTTTATTTGCAACTTTTTCTTCTACGCCATCAACTGATTTTATTTCATCTAAACTTGCAGATTCGACTGCCCTAGCGGAGCCAAAATGGTTTAGTAATGCTCTTTTTCTAATCGAACCTATGCCTTCAATTTGGTCAAGTAAAGACTTACTAATTCCCTTTTTTCGTTTGGCTCTATGAGCACTTATAGCAAATCTGTGAGACTCATCTCTAATTCTTTGAAGAAAGAATAAAGTAGGGTCATTTTTTTCAAATTTGAAGTCTTTTCCATTATGAAAAAAAGTTTCATTGCCACTATTTCTAAATTTACCTTTGGCAATTGCAATAATAGGTATTTCGTGAAGTCCCAATTCATTTAGAGCTTCTCTCGCTACTGAATATTGTCCTTTACCACCATCAACCATTACTAAGTCCGGAAATGATAAATAGCCATCTTTTTCCTGAACTGCTTTTTTAAACCTTCTATTTAAGACTTCTCGCATCATTCCATAATCATCTTGCTCATTTTTTTTAATCTTTATATTAAATTTTCTATATCTTTTTTTTATAAAACCCTCATCACCATAGGCAATTAAAGCACCAACACTATTCGTCCCTTGAATGTGGCTATTGTCGTAAACTTCTATCAAACTTATATTAGTTTCAAGATTAAATTTATTAGCAACTGCATCAAATAATTCTTTATTATTTTGGCTTTCGTAAAGTTTTCTATTTAGGCTGTCTTTAGCATTTTTAATTGCTTGATTAATAACTTTTAATTTTGAGCCTCTATTAGCAACAGAAATATTAACTTGTTTATTTTCTTTTTGTGAAAGAGTTTTTTCAATTAAAATTTTTTCTTTTATATCTTCAGATAATATTATTGAGGATGGCACACTTTTATTTTCATAAAATTGGGATACAAATGAGTTTAATACTTCACTTAATTTTTCATCTGGATCATGTTTAGGAAAGAATGCTTGATTCCCCCAATTTTGTTTAGATCTATAAAAAAAAACTTGAATACAAGTTTTTCCAGATTCTTTATAACCAGCAATAACATCAGCCTCTACTAAATTAGCTTCGTTTACTCTTTGTGAAGATTGAATAATGTTTAACGATTTAATTCTATCTCTTAAAATACTAGCTTTCTCAAAATCTAGTTCATCACTAGCTTTTTGCATTTGATCGGATAAACTTTTTTGTATTCTTCTTGATTTTCCAGAGACAAATTCAATAGCATCATCAACTGTCTGTTTATATTCCTCTTTTTCAATGTGTCCAACGCACGGTCCAGAACACCTTTTTATTTGATATAATATGCAGGGTCTTTCTCTATTTTTAAAAACTGTATCATCACAAACTCTTAAATGAAAAATCTTTTGAATCATTTTAATTGTCCAATTAGCTGAACCAGCTGAAGCAAAAGGACCAAAATAAAATCCTTCTTTGGTTTTTTTACCTCTATGTCTTTTTATTTGTGGCCAATAATCTTTATTCCCGATAAAGATAAATGGAAAAGATTTATCATCTCTAAGAAGAATATTAAATTTGGGTTTAAATTTTTTGATTAAATTTGCTTCAAGAAGCAATGCCTCACTTTCATTAGAAGTAGAGGTAATTTCTAATTTTGTAGTTTGAGAAAGCATCCTTTCAGTTCTTATGATGTGGTTCTTTTCTGATACGTAGCTTTTAAGTCTATTTGGAAGATTTTTAGCTTTGCCCACATAAAGAATTTCACCTTTAGTGTTAAGCATTCTATAAACACCTGGAAGCTTTGGGACCAATGGTAATTCTTTTTTTATGACTTCTTTGCCTTTATCTGAGCTGATCATGGCTTCTTCTTTTTGATATTTGTATACCTACTGAGCTACAATCTTTCATTATCTCTAATTTTTCGATTTGAAGAGTAATTTTATCTATTCTTTTGTCCTTAAATAACTCATCAAAAACATCTTCTGCTAAGGTTTCGAGAAAATTGTAATGTTTATTTTTTACTAATTTTTTAATTAATCTGACTATTTTAGCGTAATTAACAATCGATTTGATATCTTTGTCGTTTGATGGTTGTTTGTCCTGATAATTTACCTCTAAATTAAATTTTACTTTTTGAGGCTTTTCTTTTTCAAAATCAAAATAACCAAGTTTTAATCCCAGTATTAATTCATTTATTAAAACTTTTTTTTCGTAATTAAATAAGCTCTTTGATTTATTTATCTTAACAATCTTTAAATTATTTTTTTTCATATTATTCTAATCTTGAAGCGATATATTCTTTGATTAAGGGATGATAATGTAAAAAACAATCAGCCCAATCTATTGCATGAGCATTTTTTAATGGCTCTTCCCAATTGGATCCTGCCAATTTACAACTTTTTCCATTAATTTTTTTCTTTTCAGAAACTACTACTCTCTTAAAATTAGGAACATTATCCATCCAATCAGATGTTAACCCCTCATAAGGATCCATTGGATGAGTAAAGATTAAAATTGGTGCATTCCCTTTTTTTATTATATCAATTTGTTGCTGTCTCCATCCAGCCATACCAGGATTTTTTTTGTGAAATTTTTCCATCGCTTTTTCATAGCCAACTTTTTTTACTTTAAATTTTTTAGATAAATTCCAAAAACATGCTGGCATTAATGATATACCTCCACCCACTTCATTCATGTATTTAGCTGTTAACCTTAGTGTTGCCCATCCTCCGCAAGAGTGACCTGACATGAAAATTTGTTTCTTCGGTACACCCAAGTTAACAAATT
>CACLEQ010000031.1:0-4018 GCA_902605995.1 uncultured Pelagibacteraceae bacterium | reverse complement strand
AATCTGAAAAAAATTCTACAAAATATTTGTTTATCACATTCTCTTTTGTTTTTAATTTACCAATGGGAATACCACTTTTAAAAATTGCTCCTGTGCCTGAAGTATAAATGATACTCTCTTTACTAAATTCAGCATCAATTTTTTCCTTGGTATATTTAATTTCTCCGTAGTAATCACCTGATCCTGTGATAATTGCTTGAACATTTTGAGGCGCAATAGTAGCTGGAACATTAGAATTTAAGTCTGATAATAACAAAACTCGTGATGTCTTATAATTAACTTCAATTACTCTTCCTACCAAGTAAGATTGATCATATATGGGGGTCCCAATTCTTACTTTATCTTTACTACCTTTATTAATAATAATACTTTTAAGATATGGACTGTCATGATCTACTATAATTTTTGCCAATATTTTGTCTGAGCTAGAAACATAGTCATTTATTAACTCTTTTAATTCTATATTTTCGAACTGAATTATTTCGTTAGAAATATAGTCAGATTTCAAAATTTCTAACTCATCTTTTTTTTTTTTATAATCGTTAAAAAATGATGTGTAGCTTTTTATTTCAAAAAAACTATTTTTTATAAAATTTTCTGGAATAGAAACTATGAATGATGATCTGTAAACAAATTCATTTATGCCAATTTTTAAATATCTTATGATTTTAAAATCAAAACTTGATAATGAAATTATTAAAACTGAAAATAAAGCTAGTGTTAAAAGTGAGAATTTTTGTTTTGTACTTTTTTTTAAAAAAGCAGATCTGATTGCAATAATAAAATCATCTCTGCTTTCAGCCATCGCTCTTAATATTCAGTAAGCATAGTCGAGAATGTTTGTTCTTGGTCTAAAGCTTTTCCAGTTCCAATAGCAACACATGACAAAGGATCATCTGCAATATGAACTGGTAGTCCAGTTTCTTTTGAAAACCTTTTATCAATATTCTTTAACAATGCTCCTCCACCAGTTAAAGTTAAACCCATATCAACTAAGTCAGCAGAAAGTTCTGGAGGTGTACTTTCTAATGCATCTTTAATTCCATTTACCATTTCTTTTAAAATATCATTCAAGGCCTCTGCGGTGTCCTCCTCAGTAATATTTACCTCTTTAGGAGTTCCAGATCTTAAATCACGACCTTTAACAGCATAAGTATTACTATTGGTTGGTATTGCGGTTCCAATTTCTTTTTTAATTTTTTCTGCAGTACTATCACCTATCATTAAATTATATTCTCTTCTCATGTAATTAACCATTGCTGCATCCATTGCATCACCTGCAACTCTTAATGATTTAGAGTAAACTAATCCTCCTAGAGACATAACGGCTACTTCACTGGTTCCACCGCCAATATCGACAACCATTGAACCAGTTGCTTCAGATATTGGTAGATTTGCTCCTATCGCAGCTGCAATTGGTTCTTCAATTAACTGAACTCTTCTTGCTCCAGCCGCTAAAGCACTATCTTGAATAGCCTTTCTTTCAACTGGAGTAGAACCAGTTGGGACGCAAATCAATATTCTAGGGTTAGCAAAATTTCTTCCTTTATGAACTTTTTTAATAAAGTGTTTTATCATTTCCTCGGTGACAATAAAGTCAGCAATAACTCCATCTCTCAAGGGTCTTATCGCTTGAATATTTCCTGGAGTTCGCCCCAACATTGTTTTGGCCTCATCACCAACTGCTAAAACTTGTTTTTTTCCTGCCTGATCTACGATTGCAACAACAGACGGTTCATTTAAAACGACTCCTTGACCTTTTACGACCACAAGTGTGTTCGCAGTACCTAAATCTATCGCCATATCTTGGCTCCAAATCTTTTTTAAGCTCTCAAATACTCCCATCTTAAACTCCTCCTTTAATTTTTTGTTTTTCAATGTTTTTGTATAATGATTTTTTTTCCCTTTTTATTAACATTTTATTTAATGCGTTTAGATAAGCATTTGCAGATGCAACTAATGTATCTGTATCTGCAGATTGTCCTACAGTAGTTCTGTCATTTTCCTCAATCTTTACACTTACCGTTGCTTGAGCATCAGTTCCTTCTGTAACTGCATGGACTTGATAAAGGGATAATTTTACCTCATGAGGGTATAATTCCTTTATACATTTAAATATTGCATCAACAGGACCATCTCCAGTTTGTGATGTTTTTTTAACATCACCAAAAACATCTAATGTCATATCAGCTCTTTGGGGCTCACCTGTTCCTGCAAAGACCTTTAAAGATTTAAGATTTATTGCATTAATCTTATTGTCAATTATTAAACTATCATCGACTAAAGCTACAATGTCCTCATCATATATGTGTTTTTTTTTATCGGCTAATATTTTGAATTTTCCAAATGCTGCTTGAACTACATCGTCAGTTACGTCCGCATAACCTAAATCACTTAATTTATCTTTAAACGCATGTCTCCCAGAATGTTTACCCATAACTAGGGATGTTTTTTTTACCCCAACACTTTCAGGTGTCATTATCTCATAAGTCTCCCTATTCTTTAACATTCCGTCTTGATGAATACCTGACTCGTGAGCAAATGCATTTTTTCCAACTATTGCCTTATTAAATTGAACTGGAAAACCTGTTGCGTTTGATACAATTTTTGATGCTTTGCTAATTAACTCAGTTTTGATACCAGTTTCATAAGGTAACAAATCTTCTCTAGTTTTTATTGCCATTACTATTTCTTCAAGCGCAGCATTACCTGCTCTTTCACCTATTCCATTAATTGTACATTCGATTTGTCTGACACCTGCTGATAAACCTGAAAGTGCATTTGCAACAGCTAATCCTAAGTCGTTATGACAGTGTGCAGAAATGATCGCTTTATCAATATTTGGGACATTATTCTTTATTGAAGTAATTGTTCTCGCAAATTCCTCTGGTATAGAATAACCCACAGTATCAGGAATATTTATAGTCTTTGCGCCACATTTAATTGCAAGTTCAATAGTTTTATACATGAAATCTAAATTTGTTCTTGTTCCATCTTCACATGACCATTCTACATCATCTGTAAATTTTCTCGCATAAGTTACACTTTCTTTAATAGCTTCTAGTACTTGTTCATCCGTCATATTAAGTTTATGTTTCATGTGAACAGGACTTGTTGAAATGAAAGTGTGAATTCTGAATCTTTTTGCAAATTTTAATGACTCATGGCAAGCGTCAATATCCTTTTTAGTAGCCCTAGCTAATCCGCAGGGAATAGAGTTTTTTACACTTTTGCTTATTGCGCTTACAGCTTCAAAGTCTCCTGGAGAAGAAATAGGAAATCCAGCTTCAATAATGTCAATTCCCATTTCATCAAAGACTCTAGAAATTTGAATTTTTTCTTCTACACTCATTGAGGCACCTGGTGACTGTTCGCCATCTCTCATTGTTGTGTCAAATATGTAAACTTTATCTTTGTAACTCATATCTAATTTTTTTTGAAAAACATAATACAATCTATAAGTGATATTGCAAAATAAATGTCAGTTTTTTGTTAATTTAATTGATCTTTTTGGGTCTATTTCAAATTAGCTTTTGTCACTATCTACAAGTTTTTTCTTACCAATCCAAGGCATCATAGCTCTAAGTTCTGCGCCAACTTTTTCAACAGGATGTTCTGCTAACTTTGCTCTAGTAGCTAAGAATTTTTTTTGACCATTTTTACATTCATCCATCCACTCTTTAGTAAACTTTCCTGATTGTATTTCTGATAAAACTTCTTTCATTCTTTTTTTTGTTTCCTCTTTATTTATAATTCTTGGACCTGATTGATACTCACCATATTCTGCAGTATTTGAGATAGAATAATTCATATTAGCTATTCCACCTTCATAAATTAAATCCACAATTAATTTTACTTCATGAACAGTTTCAAAGTATGCCATCTCTGGTTCATATCCTGCTTCTACTAAGGTCTCATAACCATTTTTCATCAGCTCAACTAAACCACCGCATAAAACTGTCTGTTCTCCAAACAAATCTGTTTCAACCTCATCTTTGAATGTTGTTTCTATAATGCC
>CACLEQ010000030.1:0-4073 GCA_902605995.1 uncultured Pelagibacteraceae bacterium | reverse complement strand
CCAAATTTACGATATTCTTGCCCTCATTTAAAATAGGGATTACAATAGAGTATTTTTTCATTGTTTTTGGTGCGCCTGCTAGGAGTCGAACCCAGAACCTCCTGATCCGAAGTCAGGCGCTCTATCCAGTTGAGCTACAAGCGCATATGATATTAATATAACATTTTATGGAAAAAAAAATAAATTTGATTGTTAATCAAACTGAAAATAACCTTCGTGTCGATATTTTTGTGAAAAAAAGAGACCAGAATTTAAGTAGAACAAGAATTAAGAATTTGATTTTAGATAAAAAATTAAAAATAAATGATAAAATTATAATAAATCCTTCAAAAAAAATTTCATTTAATGATAAAGTAATTTTGAGAATACCTGAACCAAAAAAAACGTCTTTAAAACCATATAAATACAAATTAAATATAGTTTTTGAGGATGAGGATATAATTATTTTAAATAAACCTTCCGGTATAGCAATTCACCCTGGTGCCGGAAACTTTGATAATACAATTGTAAATGCTCTTATAAATCGAGATAAAAACTCCTTATCTAATATCGGTGACGAATTAAGACCAGGCATAGTTCATAGAATTGATAAAAATACATCAGGATTGATTGTAATTGCAAAAAATAACCAAGCTCACGAACATCTATCATCACAATTTAGTAAACACACAATTAAAAGAGTTTACCACTTGCTGGTTTGGGGAAAGATAAGACCATCAAAAGGTAAAATAGAAACTTTTATATCAAGAAGCTCAAAAAATAGACAAATGATGGAAGTAAATATAAGCAAAGGCAAAAAAGCAATAACGATTTATAGGACAATAGAGATTTTTGAAAATAAAAATACGCCAACCTTGAGCTTAATTGAGTGTAAATTACAAACAGGTCGTACCCATCAAATAAGGGTACACATGAATTATTTAGGAAATAGTATTGTTGGAGATTATATATACAAAAAAAGATTTAAAAAATTAAAAAATGTTGACCCTAAATTGGAGAAAATTTTAAAAGAATTAGATAGACAATTTCTACATGCAAAAACTATTGGATTTATTCATCCTAAAAAAAATAAAGAAATGATATTTAATTCAGTTTTACCTGATGAGCTTGAAAAAATTCTCAAAATGCTTAGAAATACACCCAAATAAATCATTGAAAAATTTTAAATATTAACTAGATAAATCATTTATGGGCACTGTTATTAAAAGTAATTTACCTATACTAAGTAATGAAGGTGGATTGTCAGCATATTTAGAGCAGATTAAAAAATTTCCTATGTTAGCTGCTGAAGAAGAATACATGTTAGCTAAAAATTGGAAAACTACGGGGAATATTAAGTCGGCTGAAAAATTAGTAACTAGCCATCTTAGATTAGTTGCTAAAATTGCTATGGGATATAAGGGATATGGACTCCCAGTAAATGAAATGATTTCTGAGGGCAACATTGGTTTAATGCAAGCAGTAAAAAAATTTGAGCCAGAAAAAGGCTTTAGACTTGCAACCTATGCAATGTGGTGGATTAAAGCTTCAATTCAAGAATATATTTTAAGATCATGGAGTTTAGTAAAAATTGGTACAACAGCTGCACAAAAAAAATTATTTTTTAATCTAAAAAAATTAAAAAATCAAATTGCACCTCAGTCTGAGGGAGATCTTAAAAATGAGCATGTGAATGAAATAGCAAATAAACTTGATGTAAGTAAAGAGGAAGTTGTGTCAATGAATCGGAGACTATCAGGTAAAGAATTTTCTCTTAATGCCCAGGTAGGTGAAGATGGTGATGAATGGCAAGATTGGTTAGTTGATAAAGAATTAGATCATGATCTTAAATTTGCCCAACAGGAGGAAATGGCACAAAGAAAAGATTTGTTAAAAAATTCTATTAAAGTATTAAACCAAAGAGAAAAAGAAATCTTATATTCTAGAAGATTAAACGATAATCCAATCACTCTAGAGGATTTGAGTAAAAAATATAAAATAAGCAGAGAGAGAATTAGACAAATTGAAAACAAAGCTTTTGAAAAACTGCAAAAACATATGCTACTTTTGGCGAAGTCTAAAAATTTATTGCCGATTAATTAAATCTCAAAAGGATTCTCAATCAATATTGTGTCTTTTCTTTCTGGACTCGTCGAAATACTAGCAATCTTGGTTCCAATAAAATCCTCAACAGCAAAAATATAGTTTTTTGCATTTTTTGGTAGATCATCAATGCTTTTGATACCCTTAGTTGACTTCTTCCATCCTGAAAAAGATTTATACACTGGCTTGATCTTTAATTGATCTTCAACAGCGGCGGGCAAATGATCTATCTCTTGTTCATCAAGTTTGTACCCAACACACATCTTAATTTCATCTAATTCATCTAACACATCTAGTTTGGTCAATGCTATGCCATTAATACCTGAGATTTTAATACTCTGTCTTACAAGAACGGCATCAAACCAACCACATCTTCTTTTTCTACTTGTTACAGTACCAAATTCTTTGCCTCTAGCACCTAGTAATTCTCCAATTTCATCCTTCAACTCTGTGGGAAAAGGTCCTTCACCCACTCGTGTAGTATAAGCTTTAGTAATTCCTAGTACATAATTTATAGAATTTGGGCCACAACCAGTCCCTGTCGCTGCATTAGACGCTACTGTATTAGATGATGTTACGAATGGGTAAGTTCCATGATCGACATCTAACAAAATACCTTGCGCTCCTTCAAATAGTATTTTTTTTTTATTTTTTTTATATTGATCGATTTTGAGCCATACTGGCTGCGAAAATTTTAATATTTCCGGTGCTATTTTCAGCAAATCATTTTTTAACTTATCTCTTTCAAATATCTGTTTTCCAAGCCCCTTTCTGATTGCATTATGATGTAACAACACAGTCTTTAATCTTTGGTCAAGATTTTTTTCAGATCTTAAATCCATCACTCTTATCGATCTTCTGCCAACTTTATCTTCATAAGCAGGTCCTATACCTCTTCTTGTAGTGCCTATTTTTCCTTTTCCTGCAGCGTCTTCTCTAATTTCATCCATCTCTTTATGGAACGGTAATATCAAATTAGCAGACTCTGAAATTATTAAATTTTTACTGTTAATATTTACACCTTTAGACCCAATTTCTTTAATCTCCTCTAGTAAAGCCCATGGATCTATAACTACCCCGTTTCCAATTATAGAAATCTTATTATCCCTAACAATTCCTGATGGAAGAAGTCGAAGTTTGTAAGTAGTGCCATTTATTACAAGTGTATGGCCAGCATTGTGACCTCCTTGAAATCTTATAACAATATCTGCCTCCTCAGATAACCAATCAACAATCTTTCCCTTGCCCTCGTCTCCCCATTGTGAACCAACAACTACAATATTTTTCATTATTTAAAAATCTTCTTTATAATTATCGAATTAATATGATTTATTGGACCATGGCCTTTCCCATATTTAGGGTTTGTTAATATAGATAAATTTACATACTTAATTCCTAGCTCGCAAGCTTTCTTAATACTTTTTCCACATGAAAAAAATGTTATTATCGCGCTTGATAATGTACACCCAGTTCCATGAGTATTTTTTGTCTTGTATCTTTTGCTTCTAAAAATTTTTAAATCGTTTTTATTAACAAATATATCTTCAACTTGTTTTGAGTTTAAATGACCACCTTTAATAAGAACATTTTTAGCTCCTAGTTGAACTATTTTACTCGCTGCCACAATCATATCATTTGAATTTTTTATCTTTACTCCACTTAATACTTCAGCCTCAGGAATATTTGGTGTTACTAAAGTTACTTTTTTAATAAGATGTTTTTTCAAAATATTTATAGCTCGATCATTAATTAATCTAGCTCCACCTTTTGCAATCATTACAGGATCTAAAACAATTTTTTTTACTTTTATTTCTTTTAAAGAATTAATAACAGTTTTTACTACTTTAGAGGAATTTAACATTCCAATTTTTATGGCGTCAGGCTTAATATCTTTGACAGTATGATTAATCTGTTTTTTTATTTCATTTGGTGGAATAGGTGATACAGATTTTACTCCAATAGTATTCTGTGATGTAACGGCTGTAATTGCA
>CACLEQ010000029.1:0-4438 GCA_902605995.1 uncultured Pelagibacteraceae bacterium | reverse complement strand
CATAAAACTTGCTTAAATTATTTTCACTTAAAAAATTTAATAAATATACTTTATTTTCTTTCCAAGAATTAATTTGCCAATTTCTATTTTCTGTAAAAGCCTCGAAATCGTTATCAAATTTTAATACCTTGCAATGTTTAAATAAATTATGTCTCTTTAAACCTAATGCCTCGCTAGCAGCAATATAAAAGTTTTCATTTATACCCCAATCATATTGATTATAACTTTGTATAATCTTTTTAAACTCTATAGCTTTATCTTTTGATATTTTAAATATAATAAGGTCAATTCCATAGTGAGGCCAGTAATTACTTTTAATAATGCCATTTAAAATATGTGTATTCGGAAAAACAAAAGCACAGAATCTATCATCTTTTACTTTTAGTAAAATTTTAAATAAATTTTTTGGTACAATAATGTCCGCTGTAGAATATATAAGATATTCAAATCCATCTTCTTTTATGAACTGATCTAATGCGTTATCTAACATAATTTTATTTGAATATTTTTTATTTTTTGGTAAATCGTTTTTAGG
This sequence comes from uncultured Pelagibacteraceae bacterium, assembly GCA_902605995.1. Lineage (GTDB taxonomy): Bacteria > Pseudomonadota > Alphaproteobacteria > Pelagibacterales > Pelagibacteraceae > Pelagibacter. The sequence continues at coordinate 3,903 of CACLEQ010000029.1, read as the reverse complement.
AAAATTTACGTAAAAATTTTTAATTTCTTTTTTTTTTACAAAATTTTCAACATTTTGTTCGTCAAATTGAGTCAAGCTAAATGTTATATCAAAATTTAAATTTTTAACGGAGTCTACAAAAGTACTTTGATAACTATCATTAATTTTTGACTTTCCAATAGGCCTAAAAGATACAAGCCACAAAGCTTTCATATTTTAATTATCTTTTTCAATATTAGTTATACAAAACTTCTCAATATTCGAATTACTATTGATTTGTTCTTCAATCCATGAATAAGTTTTTGTGAGACCTTGTTTAAGCGTTAAACTTGGTTTCCATCCAATTTTTTTATTTACAAATGTGTTATCACTTGATCTACCTCGCACTCCTTTTGGTTTGTCTAGCTGATAATTTTTTTTGACTTTATAATCAGCTATTTCCTCAATTATCTCTATCATTTCGTTGATCGAAACTTGCTCTTCACTTCCTATGTTGAATACATCTTTCTTTTCACTATTAAAAACATCTAATGTTCCTCTAATACAATCATCAATGTACAAAAAGCTTCTAGTCTGCTCTCCATCACCCCATACATCAATTTCTTTTTTATTATTTTTTTTTGCGAGTATAATTTTTCTGCAAAGTGCAGCTGGGGCTTTTTCTCTACCACCATCAAAAGTACCCATTGGACCATAAATATTATGATATCTTACTACTCGCGTTTCTAATCCAAAATCCTCTGTAAAGTGTCTGCACATCCTTTCACTAAAAAGTTTTTCCCATCCGTAACCATCTTCTGGGTCTGCAGGATAAGCATCTTCCTCTTTTAAACCGTTAACAAAAGTTTTACTTTGTTTCGAAGAGTTATAAACGCATGCGCTTGATGAAAAAAAAAACTTTTTACATTTATTAATAATTGCTGCTCTTAACAGGTTAGTGTTTACTAGAACAGATAACATGCATTCAGCTTTATTATTTTCAATAAACCCCATTCCACCCATATTACAAGCAAAATTAAATATATAGTCTACTCCTTTTGTTACTTTAAAAGCATTTTCAAATTCTTTGAGATCCAGACTAAAATTTTCTGAATTTTCAAAATTTTGAAACCAATATTCATATGGTTTAATATCTGCACATACTATTTTATTATTACTTTCTTTTAGAAGATTCGACGTTAAATGCCCACCTATAAAGCCACCAGCACCACATATTAATATCTTTACCATAATGAGTTATTATCCTAAAAATAAAAAATTAATAGTAAAAATTATTAAAATGAATAAATTTAAACTTATTAAATTATTTTACGAACAATTAACAATAGATGAACCAGCTAAAATACTATTTCAAAGAAAAAACCAATTTAATTGATAAAATTTTGATATTATGTACCTCGCTTATTCCTTTATCTCTAGCTATAAGCATTTTCTTTGCAGATTTGATGGCTTCTTTTTGTGGCTTAATCTTAATTTATTTTTTTTTATCAAAAAAAAACTTAGATATTTTTATAAAGGTTAAAAAAGAAATTATTTTTTTTTCTATATTCTATATTATTATTCTTATCAGTTTTACTTTTTCAGAGTATAAAAATGAGTCTTTTTTAGCATCTTTTTTTTATTTTAGATATTTTTTATTATCACTTGCTATATTTTATCTTTTAAAAAAATATTTCTTTTATTTTAAAATTTTTTTTTTCTCAGTCATAATATCAATTGGCATTGTTATATTTGACTCTTTTTTCCAGCAAATAATTGGATTTAATTTATTTGGTTATCCTAAAGAAGGAACTCTCATGAAGGACTCGCTAATATACTTAACAAGTTTTTTCGGTGAAGAAAAAAAACTTGGAAGTTATCTTGTAAGATTTGCCCCTTTAATATTAAGTTTGATTTACTTCTACAAACCAAAATTATCAATTTATTTTGATTTTTTAGTATTGATTTTGATTGGATCAATAGTCTTTTTATCTTCAGAAAGAACAGCATTATTTTTGCTATTCGTTATCTATTTTATTTACATTTTATTTTCTGAAAAAAAACTGTATTTTTTGATTATTGCAATTGTTAGTTTTGCTTTTCTTTTTAATTTCAATAGTGATACAAGGTTAGTAAAAAAATACGTAAATTTTACTTTACACCAAATTGGTTTAACGAATTTTTTTGATGGTAATAATAATAAAGATTCAATAGTTAGATATTATTCTGAAGAACATGAAAACTTGTCTTTTACTGGATTGATAATTTTCAAAAAAAATTATTTATTTGGATCGGGTGTAAAAACTTTTTATCAGGAGTGTAAAAAATTGCAAAATGACTATCCTATAAAAGAAAATAAAAGACAAAATAAATTGGTATGTTCTACTCATCCTCATAATACTTATATTCAAATTTTATCAGAAATCGGTTTTTTTGGATTTTTAATGATTAGTTTTTTTTTTATAATAGTTGTTTATAATAATCTTAAAATTTTTCTAAACAAAAAGAAAGAAAAGTATGAAAAAGCTTATTTTTTTATTAATTTAAGTATTTTAATTAACATTTTGCCATTAATACCCTCTGGTAGCTTTTTTAATAATTGGATGAGTCTGATAATATTTTTTCCTTTGGGTTTTTGGTTGTTCATAAAAGAAAAAGTGAATTAATAAAAATAAAGAATGATAAGATTAAGTTCTATAAAATTATTGATCATTTTATCTTACGTAATATGTTGGTTTTCAATTTCTACTACATTAAATGATCTTTTTATTTTTAAAAAAAACACATTAGCTTTAAATGAAATAATAAATTTTATGAGACATATATTAGTATATATTAGTCTTGTTTTATCTTTAATTTTAATATTTTATAAAAATACAAAAAATATTCTCAAAAAAAATCTTGTTTTAGTTTTTTTTTCACTTTACTATATATCACAAATACCAGGCCTTTTTTTAACTCCTAACTCAGCTGAAAACATTTCTTTCGTTGTAAGCAGCATTGCAATTATCTACGTAATGATCTTAATAAATGAGTTTCTTTCCTCAAAAGAAAAATATTTGTTAGTTTTTATATCTCTAGCAATTTTGGTCATTGTATTTAGTCTTTCATTTTCGAACCTAGCGCAAGAATATTTAGAAGGAAAAAATAATTTATATGGATATTTTATTGAAAACACAGATATTTTCTTAAACAAAGATTCACCTAGGTCATCGGGATTATCAAGATCATGCCTAATCATCATACTAATATTTTATATAATTGAAGCCTTTTTAGGTAATAAGACAAAAATAATATTGAATATTTTTAAAATTTTTCTTTTAACATCTATTTTGCTTTATCAAAGTAGAACAATAATATTTTTAGTATTTTTAACACATATATTTATTTTTATTTATGAATATCAGTTCTCATTAAAAAATTTAATAAAATTTTTATCTTTTTATTTGCTCCTACCATCATTATTAACATTTTTTTTGATGAACTATATCTCAGAAAAAAAATACAAAACAAAAATTAATGAAGCAATCTTAGAATACGGAAGTACAGAGATATTAAAAGAGGAAAATATTATTATTGAAAAAGAATTCCCATTACGAAAATTTGCTAGTTTTAGCTCAGGAAGATTTAATGACTGGAAATTAATAATTTCTAAAATTGATATGAGGAGTATCTATTTTGGTTATGGATCTCAGGGGGACAGATATCTAATTAATCAAAGTGCTTCCAACGGAATTATTTATGCTATTGCTTGTTCTGGGCTTATAGGTTTATTTTTTTATATTATATTTACAATTATTATTTTTTTAAAGATGTTGAAAAATATTTTTATTTTTAAAGAAATAGAAAAAACAAAATTTTACGCTGGTTTAATTATTTTAGTAATATTAATGAGATCAATTCTAGAGTCATCCTATGCTGTTTTTAGTATTGATTTAATTATTT
>CACLEQ010000028.1:0-4490 GCA_902605995.1 uncultured Pelagibacteraceae bacterium | reverse complement strand
TGATAATAAAATGTTCAGATTACTTCAGGGTGATGTTGGGAGTGGTAAGACTATAGTATCTTTATTGTCTGCCTTCAACACAATTAATTCTGGTTTTCAAGTAGCAGTAATGGCCCCTACTGAAATATTAGCTAGACAACATTTTTTATTAGCAAAAAAAATATTTCCTGAAAATATTAAGATAGAATTACTCTCAGGAAAATCAACCTATAAAGACAAAAAAAGTATTTTAGATAAATTGTTAAAAAAAAAAATTGATATAATTTTTGGAACACATGCTCTATTTCAAAAAAAAGTAGAATTTAGAAAACTTGGATTAATAATAATTGATGAACAACATAAATTTGGTGTTAGTCAAAGAAAAAAGTTGTCCGATAAAGCTGGAAGAGACTGCGATGTTCTCTTAATGACAGCAACACCAATACCACGTACTTTAACAATGACAATATATGGTGATATGGATCTTTCAATTATACGGGAAAAACCAAATGTTCGAAAACCTATCAAGACTTATAGTAAACCTGAAAGTAAGATTGAAGACGTAATTAATTTCGTTAAAAAAGAAATTCAACTTGGAAACCAAATATTTTGGGTATGCCCTTTGATAGAAGAGTCTAAAAAAATTGATCATAGCTCAGCAGTAGAAAAATCTGAATACCTAAAAAAATTATTTCCCAATCAAGTTTATTTACTTCATGGAAAAACAACTATTGAAGAAAAAGAAAAAATCTTAAATAAATTTTTAATGAATGATTTTAAAATTTTAGTATCAACTACTATAATCGAAGTAGGTATAGATTTTCCCAATGCAAATGTAATAGTAATAGAAAACGCAAACAAGTTTGGTTTATCTCAGTTGCATCAACTAAGAGGTAGGGTCGGAAGAGGCAAAAAGGTGTCTTCATGTATATTAATGTTTAAATCAAATTTAAGCAATAATGCAAAAAAAAGAATTAATATATTAAAGGACTCTAATGATGGATTTAAGATATCAGAAGAGGATATGAAATTAAGAGGTTTTGGTGATATTCTTGGTTTTAAACAAAGTGGCATTAAAAATTTTAAATTGGCAGACCCAATACGTAATCATAATCTTTTTATTTTAGCTGAAAAAGAAATAAAAAGAATTGAAAATGAAAAAGAAGATATACGTAAATTTAAACCATTGATAAAATTGTATGACAGGGCTGATATCGTCAACGATATAGCTTAATTCTTACCTGTAGATGTTCCTGCAGAAACAATGAATTTAGATGCTTCCTCAAAAGTCATATTAAGATGAATAACTTCATCTATTGGAAACATTAATAAAAAACCACTTGTAGGATTTGGTGTTGTTGGAACAAAGACGTTAATTAATTTTTTATTAGTTTTTTCAGCCATCTCCCCTTTATTTTCTTTTGTCGCAAATCCAACAGCCCAAACACCCTTTCTAGGATACTCTACTAATACGACACTTTTTTTACTACTTTCATCTTTATTAGAAAACGTTTCTGTCATTTGAACTATTGCGGAATAAATAGTTCTTAAAACAGGAATTCTTTTAAATAAATCATCAATAAGTTTTAGAATTCGTTTACCTAAAAATGATAAAGACAAACCTCCAACAATTGTGATAAAAATTAATGAAATAATGATTTCTATTCCAGGTATTGCAAATGGTAGATAACTATTAGGATTTATATTTTCTGGAATGACTTTAGATGAAACCCCTATCAATATTTTACTTAAATATAATGTAAAACCTATTGGAATTAGGACAACTACACCAGTAATAAAATAATTTCTAAGAATTAAGGTTAATGATTTCTTTTTTTTTAATTTTGCCATAAATTACTTAAAACTTGAATATATAACAAAAACTATTGCAATTATAAAAAGTACTAATAAAATTTTGTTATTAAGATTCACTTTATGATAATATCAATGTTACTCAAAAATGAATAGAAGAAAATTTTTAACTTATGTGGGATGTGGTTGTTGCGGAATGATGCTTAATTCATGCACAACTACTCCTATTACCGAAAGAAGACAGCTCAAAATAATACCTGAAGCAAAATTAAATGCTCAAGCTGCTGCTATATATGAGAAGGTAAAAGAGAAGGAAAAAATGAGTGATGATTCAAAAAGTCTTAATGAAATTAAAGAAATTGGCAAAAAGATGGAATACTCAATCAGTGAATATTTCTATAAGTCAAATCTAGACGATCCAACTAAATTTTTTGATTGGGAATATATTCTTATAGATAATAAAAAAATTAAAAATGCTTGGTGTATGCCAGGGGGTAAAATAGCAGTTTATACTGGATTACTAGATATAACAAAAAATATAAACGGCTTAGCAGCTGTGATGGGACATGAGATTGCACATGCTGTCGCTAAACACTCAGTAGAAAGAGCAAGTAGAAATGTACTCTTAAATACAGGCACACAATTATTTGACATATTTAGTGGTGGAAAGCTTTCTCAGGTAAATAGAGTAACAGGAATGAATACAGTAGGTTTAATTTCACAAATAGGCATTATGAACCCTTTTAACAGAAAGCAAGAAAGTGAAGCAGATTATTTAGGATTAATTTTTTCATCTTTGTCAGGATATAATATTAAAGAAACAACAAAAATCTGGGAAAGGATGAAAGAAGCTAATAAAGGAAAGGCACCACCAGAGTTTATGAGCACACACCCATCAGCTGATAACAGAATTAAACAAATTCAAGAGTGGACAAATGAAATTATTATAAAATATCCACCAATTAAATCTTTATAAATGGTGAGCCCTGATGGACTCGAACCATCGACCCATTCCTTAAAAGGGAATTGCTCTACCAACTGAGCTAAGGGCCCACATATACTCTAAGAACATCGTATATACATATTTATACAAATAATTCAAACAAGAATTACTGAGACAAATGGTTTCTTTTTATTACAATTTATCAATATATTTGTCATGAAATTGGTTAAATGTACCTTTCATAATATTGTCTCTAATCTCAGCCATTAATTCTTGGTAAAAATTTATATTGTGTAATGTTAAGAGCATAGAACCGAGAATCTCATTTGTATTAAAAAGATGATTTAAATAATTCTTGGAGTACTTGTTCAAACTTAAATTTTTGCATTTTTTATCTAAAGGGGTGTTATCATTTTGATATTTAAAATTTTTGATGTTAAGCCTTCCATCCCATGTGAAAGCTAATCCCGTTCTGCCAGATCTTGTTGGTAATACACAATCAAACATATCCACACCACGCTTAACAGCACCAATTATGTCAGAAGGAGTGCCTACACCCATTAAATAATGTGGTTTTTCAATTGGTAAAAATTTCTTTAAATTGTCCAAAACTCTAAACATTTCTAACTGCGACTCCCCTACAGCTAAACCACCAATAGCATATCCATCAAAATTAATTTTTTGTAAACCATTTAAGGACTCTAATCTCAAATCATCAAAAAGACCGCCCTGAATAATACCAAAAAGGCCCTTGTGGGGAATTTTACCAAAAGCCTTTTTTGATCTATCTGCCCAATGAAGAGACAAATTCATTGATTTTTTAATTAAATCATAATCCTTTGATTTTTTCGGACATTCGTCCATAATCATTACTATATCGGAATTTAATCCAAGTTGAATTCTAATACTTTCCTCAGGACTTAAGTAAAATTTTTTTCCATCTACATGTGAGTTAAATATAGCTCCCTTTTCTTTATCAATCTTATTTAATTTTGACAGTGACATAACCTGAAACCCACCAGAGTCAGTCAAAATTGGAAGATCACAATTCATAAATTTATGTAATCCACCAGCAGCAACAATTCTCTCTACTCCAGGACGTATCATCAAATGATAAGTATTACTTAAGATTATTTCAGAACCAGTTTTCTTAATATCATCTATTGTACATGCTTTAACTGTGGCTTGCGTGCCAACAGGCATAAAAGTGGGTGTTTTTATATTACCTCTATGTGTTTCAATTAAACCACATCGAGCGTAATTATCTGTTTTTAAAAGTTTAAAGGCAAACTTAGTTAGTGCCATTAAAAAAATTATAAAGATTTAAAACTTATTATTTTGTCTGGATCTTCCACTGAGCCATTCTGATTTTCATCCCCTCGTTTAATCTTATCTACGAACTCCATACCTTCTAAGACTTTGCCAAAAACAGTATATTGTCTGTCTAAAAAGGGTGCTGGTTTAAAACATATAAAAAATTGACTATTAGCACTATTTGGATCTGAGGATCGAGCCATTGACAATGTTCCTCTGTCGTGTGGTAAACTGCTAAATTCCTGCTGTAAGTCAGGCAATTCAGATCCCCCCATACCTGCTCTACTCAAATTAAAATCACTTGAAGAAGAATTACCAAATTTAACATCACCAGTTTGTGCCATAAACCCGTCTATTACTCTATGAAATACAACATTGTCATATTTTCCAGAATTAGCCAATTCTTTAATTCTTTTCACATGTTTAGGCGCAACATCTTCAA
>CACLEQ010000027.1:0-4764 GCA_902605995.1 uncultured Pelagibacteraceae bacterium | reverse complement strand
TAAAAATAAATGGGTTGAGCGTGAGCAATTATTATTTAGATCAACTGATTTTGGAGATGATAAAGACAGAGCTATGCAGAAATTTGATGGTGCTTGGACATATTTTGCTGGTGATGTGGCATACCATAAGAATAAATTAGATAGAAAATTTGATTATCTGATTAATATTCTTGGTTCAGATCATGCTGGTTATATTAAAAGAATTTCATCATCAGTTGACGCATTATCAAATACTAAAGGTAAATTAATTTGCAAAGTAAGTCAGTTGGTTAAATTAATAAAAAATAAAAAACCTTTCAAAATGTCTAAAAGAAAAGGTGACTATATAACTATAGAAGATCTTGTTAGTGAAGTTGGTAAAGACGCAACTAGATTTATTATGTTGAACAGAAGTAGTGATGTTGAGCTTGAATTTGATTTTGATAACGTTATTGAAAAATCAAAAGATAATCCTCTGTATTATGTTCAATATTGTTATGCAAGAATATCATCAGTTTTTAGACACATAAAAAAAGATATTAAATCTGATGAGGTAATTAAAAATTATAATTTTGAATATTCTAAGGATGAAATAGACATAATTAAAAAAATTTCTGAATGGCCTAAGTGTGTAGAGATTACATGTAACAAACTTGAACCACACAGAATTCCTGTGTTTTTATTTGAATTAGCATCGTTATTCCATTCTTATTGGAATCTTGGCAAAGACAATCCTGATAAACGATTTATAAATAACAATAATGAAATTTCAGATGATAAATTGATTTTCCTTAAAGCGGTATCTAACACTATTAAAACAGGAATGAACGTTCTTGGGGTAACTGTACCCGAAAAAATGTAATGTTTAATAAATTTAAATATTTCTTTTTTATAACAGTAATAATTTTATTCTTATTCTTGACTTCTAGATATTATTTTTCAGATACAAATAAAAAGAAATCATACAGATCCCTTAATAATATTAATGAAAGAATAGATAAATACGCTGAAAAAATTCCAGTTCTAGAAGATGATACTAAAGATATAATAGAGTATGTCGAACAATCTAATAATGAAAATAAAAAAAAGTTCAACTTTTGGAAATTACTAGAGACTAATGAATAATCGCCGCTCTTTTATCACTGGAATTAAAACAATTAAACTTCTTAGAAACGAAAAAATATTTTTAAAAAAATATAAACCCTGGGGTGTAATTTTATTTTCTAGAAACATACAAAATATAAACCAAACATTAAAATTGACTAAATCTATCAGAAAGCTTTTTCATGATAATAATTATCCAATATTAATAGATCAAGAAGGGGGGAAAATTAATCGTTTTAAAAATTTGATATCATTTGAAAATTTAACTTCTGAATTCTTTGGAAAAAAATTTCAAAATGATCCTAAAGATTTTGATTTTATTTATAGATTATTTATAAATAAAACTTCTTCTTTACTGAGATCTGTAGGTATAAACATAAATACCGTCCCAGTCTTAGATCTAAGGGTTAAAGGATGTAGCAATGTAATTGGAAGCAGGTCTTTTGGTGAAAATCCAAGAGTTGTCTCAAAACTGGGGGATTTTTGCATTAAGCATTTTCATAAAAATAATATCGGTACTGTCATTAAGCATATTCCTGGTCATGGATTAGCTAAAGTTGATAGCCATCATTTTACACCAATTGTTAAAAAGAAATCTGATTTTCTTTATAAGAACGATTTTAAAGCATTTAAAAACAAAAAAACTTTCTTCGCAATGACTGCGCATATCATCTTTAAAGATATTGATAGCATCAATACAGTTACACACTCAAATAAGTTAATCAAAATAATTAGAAATAAAATTGGATTTAAAAATATTTTAATATCTGACGATTTATCAATGAAAAGTTTAAAAGATTCTCTTAAAGAAAATACAATCAGAACGTTTAGAGCTGGTTGTAATATAGCTTTACATTGTAATGCTAATTTAAGAGAGATGGAAATTGTTGCAAAAAATTCGCCTTTAATAGATAAATTTATTGTAAAAAAAACATCGCAATTTTATAAGATTTTAAGTTAGTATTATTTAATGTCCGTAACTGATTCTTCATTGTTCAAAGTTGATTTAGATACTTATAATGGTTCTCTAGATGTGCTGTTGGATTTAGCTAAATCACAAAAAGTTAATTTGGAAGATATTTCAATAACTAAACTCGCTGATCAATTTCACGAATTTATTACTAATAAAGAAAATTTGAATTTAGAAATTGCCTCTGAATATTTACTTATGGCCACTTGGTTAGCGTATTTAAAGTCGAAATTATTGTTACCTGGTACACCTGAAGAGGAATTTAAAGCCCAAGAAGTTGCAGAAAGATTAAAATTACAATTAAAAAAACTTGAATTGATAAGACTCTTATCTGATCAAATGTTGAAAAGAAAAAGACTTGGAAGAGAAATTAGAACTCGAGGAATGAGGGCTGGTATAAAACCAATATACAATAGTGAAATAAAGATAAATTTATTTGAATTATTAAAGACATATGCATCAATATTGATGACAAAAGATTTTCAGAGAATAAATATTCCCAAATTGCCAGTATTAACTACAGAAGAGGGTATAAAAACGATAAGATCTTTTTTTGGAAGTTTATTAGATTGGAAAAAATTAGACGACTTGATACCAAAAAATTTTTCAAAAAACTCAAAGTATAAAAGAACTGGTAAGGCAGGAATATTTGCTGGTTCTTTAGAATTAGTGAAAGAGGGCAATCTTAGTATTAAACAAGACAAACTCTTTGATGAAATTTTTGTTAAAGAAAATAAATGATTAAAAAAAAAATATCAAAAAAAGATAATATCATAACTTTTCCAGCTAAACTTTCCTCTGTTGAAAAAGAGATTGAAGCAATTATTTTTGCTGCAGCTGAACCATTGGATATTGAGACAATAGAAAATAAAATCTCGAAAAAAATTGATGTAGAAAAAGTTTTGCTCAAGTTGCAAAATGAATATAAAGAACGTGGTATTAATTTAGTTTGTATATCAAAAAAATGGTCATTTAGAACCTCATCAAACTTATCAAGTTTAATGATTCAAGAGAAGACTGTTGAAAAAAAACTATCTAAAGCAGCCATTGAAACATTAGCTATTATTGTCTACCACCAACCAGTTACTAGAGCTGAAATTGAGGAAATAAGAGGAGTGGCATTTGGTACCAATACAATTGAAATATTAATGGAGTTAAACTGGGTAAAACCTGGTGGTAGAAAAGACGTTCCTGGTAAACCTATTCTATATGTGACTACTGATGATTTTTTAAGTCATTTTAATTTGCAAAGATTATCAGATTTACCTACAGTAGATGAGCTTGGTGCAGCAGGATTAATTGATAGTACTAACATAGATAATGCTATTTTTGGAACCGGCAAATTTTATAAAGAAAAACAAGATGAAAAAAAAGAAGACATTTATTCAAATATCGATGAAATGCTAAGTAGCACCCTTGATAAAGAGGAAGATAAATAGATCTAAGTAGATTTTGATTTAAAAAAAAGGTACTTTTAAAGTATATATAAAAAGGATATAAGTTTTATATGAGCATTGGAATTTGGCAAATAGCTATTGTAGTAATTCTTGTCGTATTATTGTTTGGCAGGGGAAAAATATCTAGTCTGATGGGAGATGTTGCCAAAGGTATAAAAAGTTTTAAAAAAGGGATGGCTTCAGATGCTACGGATGACACAGATCCCAAAAATATTTCTGACGATAATCAGGATACAAACAAAAAAGATTAAACCAAATGCCTACTATTGGTTGGTTTGAAATTTTAATTGTAGTTGCAATAGCAATTGTTGTGTTAGGTCCAAAAGATTTTCCAATTATGTTGAAAAAAGTGGGTTCGTGGATAGGAACTGCCAAAAAATATATTAATAATATACAAAATGAAGTTTCAAACATTGATATTGATGAAAATCCAACAGAAATAAAAAAAGACAAAAAAGATGAGTCATGATGAAAATAGTGGCTTTACAAGTCATTTAGCAGAACTAAGAAAAAGATTAATAAATAGCTTTATTTTTCTTATAGCATTTTTTGTGTTGTGTTATTTTTTTGCAGAACACCTTTATGGTTTTTTAGTTGAACCATATGCGAAAGCTGTAAAAGATGATGGTACTGAGAGAAGATTAATCTTTACTGCTTTACAAGAAACTTTTTTAACTTACTTAAAGATTTCTTTTTTTGCTGCTTTTTTTGTAACCTGTCCATTTATTTTAATTCAGATATGGAAATTTATAGCACCAGGTCTCTATAAACATGAAAAAATTGCTATCTTACCTTATTTAATCTTAACTCCATTATTATTTTTTTTAGGTGGTTTGTTAGTTTATTATTTGATAATGCCCTTAGCCATAAAGTTTTTTTTATCGTTCGAAAGTAGCGGATTGTCTACAAATTTACCTATTCAACTTGAGGCTAAAGTAAACGAATATCTCTCTCTAGTAATGAAATTGATATTTGCCTTTGGTATAAGTTTTCAATTACCAGTAGTGCTTAGTTTATTAGCGAGAATCGGACTTGTAGACTCTGAGTTTTTAAAAAAAAGAAGAAAATATGTTATTGTTATCATTTTTGCTGCTGCAGCATTATTAACACCGCCAGATCCTATCACTCAAATTGGTTTAGCTATTCCCTTATTAATTTTATATGAATTATCAATTTTTTCTGTAAAATTTATTGAAAATAAGAGATTAGAAAATTCTGATGCATAATCTTAAAGAAATTAGAAAAAATTTTGAT
>CACLEQ010000026.1:0-4873 GCA_902605995.1 uncultured Pelagibacteraceae bacterium | reverse complement strand
CCAATACCTAAAGATCCATATAAAATCACCATATATATCGAAAGTACACTTCCTCTATTTTTATTACTTGATCGATCATTTAACCAACTCTCTGCAACTGTATATATGCACACCATACTTATCCCAGTAAGCACTCTTAAAAAAAACCAAATAAAAGGACTTATAAAAATTGAGTGCATAAGAATAACCAAAGAAGATAAGGAGGCAAAAGCTGCAAAAACTCTTATATGCCCCACTTGAGAGATTAAATTTGGAATAGTTGCTGCACCTATGAAATAACCCACAAAGTAACCTGACATCATAAAACCAGTTGATGTTATGCTAAATTCTTCTTGAACAGCTCTTACACCTAATAAAGATCCCTGAAAACCATAAGCCATCATTATAAAGGCCATTCCTAAAAAAAGTGCCCATGAATTTTTTAAAACTTTATCCATAAAACTGTTTAAGTATCCGTGATGTAGTCTTAAATCAAGACAAAATAAAGATGAGACTAAGAATTCTTAAGTTTTAAAAATGAGTGAAAAGCAATGGTTGTAATTATTACCAAACCTCCAATCAAAGTTTCTAAACTTGGTTGTTCTTTTATAATTAACCAGACCCAAATTGGACCTATAATAGTTTCTAATAAGAAAAAGAGATTTACTTCAGCTGCTGGTATAAATCGAGGTGCAATAGTTACTAAAACAAAAGGTATAGCCACACACATGATACACATAATTGGAACAATGATCAAATCGTTGTCAATTAAAGCAAAATTTTCAATAAAAATTAATGCAAAGATCGCAACAAGTAATTTACCAACTACAGCTGCTGGTACTAAATTTTTAGTTTTAGCATAACGGATTGTAACTGCTCCTACTGCTAAACCGATAGCAGTAATAAATCCTAAAATATCACCGTAGAAATTTCCTAATTTTAGAGAGTCAAAAAATATATAAATAATTGCACATAACGTGACGATAATTGAAATCCAAGTTTTTTTATCAGCATGCTCCTTTAGAAATACTGAACCAAGTATAGCAGATAACATCGGAGCTGTTGCAACCATTACAAGGGTATTTGCTACATTTGTATTTTGAATTGAAACAACAAATGTTACATTTGTTATACTAAAAGTAATGATGTAAATAATTCCTTGATAGCCACTTTTTAAAAGAATTTTAAAAAAATTTAGTTGATAAATAATTAGCATACCAAATAAAACTGTAAAAAATGGGATAATTCCTCGATAAAAGACTAATCCCCAAGTATCTAAATTTGAGAGTCTTATAAATAAAGAATCTGGTGTAATAAACATTACAGCAACAAAAGCAAGTAAAGAACCCTTTTGTTGATCATTGAGATTTTTCACGCTTTTAATTTATTCCAAAACGTTTTAGCAAGATTAATTTTTGTCAAATCAAAAAGAGTTTTTAATCCTGTTGGGGAAGTAACGTTTATGTCACCGTTTAATTTTTCATCTATAAAGTCAATACCAGCAAAAAAAATACCATTTTTCATTAAGTCTTTTGAGACTACATTAGATATTTTAATCTCAGTTTTAGATAATCTTGTATATCTTGGTGTTGCTCCTTTACTCATATTACTAAGGAAAGAACCTTTTTTCGGCACTCTTGATATCGCACTGTAAATTTTGCCTTTTATTATAAATACACGCTTATCTCCTTTAGTGATTTTTGGTAAATATTTTTGGCACATTATATGTCCATGTTTTTTAATTATTTTTTCAATTAATCTTTTGTTGAATTTCGTAAGTAAATATATGTCATTTCCACCAAAACTATGGATAGGTTTGATTATTACTTTTTTATTAGTGGAAATAAAACTTTTGATCAATTTTAGATTTTGAGTGAAAATACTTTTAGGCATAAATTTTTGATACTTTATTGAAAATAGCTTTTCAGAGATATTTCTTATTGAAGTAGGATCATTTACAATTTTTACCTTACTCTT
The DNA here is from genome assembly GCA_902605995.1 of uncultured Pelagibacteraceae bacterium. Lineage (GTDB taxonomy): Bacteria > Pseudomonadota > Alphaproteobacteria > Pelagibacterales > Pelagibacteraceae > Pelagibacter. The sequence continues at coordinate 2,917 of CACLEQ010000026.1, read as the reverse complement.
TATTGTTTCTAATATGTATGTTGTTGAAATATACTCAAGGTTAAATGGAGGATCTTGTCTAATTAATATAAACTTACATTTTGAAAGATCCAATTTTTGTCTTTTTAATACTTTTATATATCTTTTATTATCATAATCTATTTTAATAAAAAGGCCTTCTGCAATCACCTTTGAATTTATGACTGATAAATTTTTAGGGTCATAATAGAATATTTTGTAATTTTTTTTTTGAATCTCGTTAGCTAAAAAAATACTTGTATCGGTCTTTAAATTTAATCTAAAAAGGTTATTACCTTGAATAGCAACAATTTTATTTATCATATAATTCACTTAAATCTTCATTTTTAGAAAATTTACTAATCATATGATCTGCATTTGTTGTTTTATTATCAATAAGTTTTTGTAAATGACTCAAAAAAATACTTTCATTCTTTTTACTTTTATTAGCAACATCTCTTTTCTCGAGTCCTTTTTTTGATATATCTAACAAAGTGGATGACCAGTAAAGAAGATCTTTTCCCATTAGCTGCGTGTTAAAACCTTTTTGAGGCGCCTCTAAATAAGCATTTAAAATTTTATTTTTATCCCATCTAGAAATTAATTCATATGTCTCATCTAAGTTACCATATAACATTCCAATAAAATATGCTGGCCCTGCACACAAACAATCCCAACCACAAGTATCCATAGATCTTAGTTCAATATATTTTTTTAGTCTATTTTCAGTAAATATTGTGCTTAAGTGAGTACTTAAATCTTTCTTTGATGGCAAACTATTATCAATTTCATTTATTTTACCCTTCATAAAGTCTTTGAATAAGTAATTTTTTCCTGAAACATACTTTTTTTTTTGTTCGATAAATAAAATTGGAAAATCCATTACAAAATCTGCATATTTTTCAAAATTTAAATTATCAAGAAATATTTTTGGCAAACCACCACGAGATGTATTTTGCCAAACCTTAGCTCTGTAAGATAAATAATCACTTTTTTTTTTTTCAACTATTGATGAATTTGCAAATAGGGCAATTGAAATAGGTACAACAGAGTTAACAATTTTAAATTTTTTAATAAAATCGTTTTCTGAGCTGTAATCAATATTCAATTGAGTTCCACAAGTTCGATACATCATATCTAAACTTAACTGACCATCCAGAGGCATTTTTTTTGTCATTATTTCATATCTTTTTTTTGGGTTGTTAGGAATTTCAGAGAGTTTTGATATAGGATCAAATCCAGTGCTGACAATTTTTATGTTGAGTTTTTTTGTTACTTGTTTGAGCTCAAACAAATAATCTTGAGACTCGGAGCATGCTTCATGTATATTATTAAGTTTGTCGCCAGATAATTCCACTTGATTCCCGGGTTCTAAAGTTATGCTTTTACCACTTTTATTCAAAGCGATAATATTTCCACCCTCTAAAAGGGGGTTCCACCCAAACTCCAAAAGTTTTGAAAACATTTTTTTTATTTTTAAATAATCGACTCTCTTATTTGTTTGACTATCAAAAAGAAATTTTTCATGTTCAATCCCAATTTTAAAATTATCACTATTTTTTATTCCTTCTGTAAAATATTCAATAATTTGCTCTTTTTTTGTAATCATAAAATTATTAAACCTTCTTACTATTTAATTTTTAATCAAAGAATAGGGTTTTCTTGAGAAAATCTTTTTCACCAAAGGCTTAAAAAATTCAAGTGGTAAGGATTTATATTTTGGATCGAAAGAATTTTGATCGTAATTTTCACAAAAATTTATTGTATCTTTATAATACTTGTGTTTTTTATATTTCTCTCTCTGGTTTTTATTACCACCGAGATGATGAGCATAATAATACATTTGGAACTCTCCATGTTTTTCAATAATCCAATGTGTTTTGTCCGAAACATATGGTTTAAGAATTGATGCTGCATACTCTGAATGGTTCATTGGTGCTAATTCATCTCCTATATCATGTAACAAGCAAGCAACAACCATTTCATCACTTTCTCTATTTTTATATGCTCTTGTTGCACATTGAAGAGAATGTTCTAGTCTTGAAACTTGATAGCCATCTAAAGTCTTAGTCAATCTAGACATGAAATTTAATATTCTGTATGCAGTTTTATTCACAAAATTTTTTTCATGTCTATCTAAAAATAAGTAATCTTTTTTTGTACCTTTTTTCATTTCCGTAAAACTTACTTTTTTCATTTAATTATTTGATGCAGTGCTTAAAAGTGACAATTGAGTAATTTTACTGTCACCAAGTTCATCTATGGGTTTGACAGGATATTCACCTGTGAAATAGTGATCAGTTAGCTGAGGATAATTATTATTTCTTTGGTCAAAACCTATAGCTTTGTACATTCCATTTATAGACAAAAAACTTAATGATTTAGCACCTATGTAACTACAGATTTCTTCATTTGATTTATTTGCTGCAAGCAATTCTTTTTTGGTTGGAGTATCCACACCATAAAAATCAGGGTATCTTATTTCTGGGCAAGCAATTTTAACATGCACCTCTTTTGCCCCAGCATCATAAAGCATTTTTACAATTTTATGAGATGTAGTTCCTCTTACTAAAGAGTCATCAATCAAAATAATTTTTTTCCCTTTAATAATTGATTGATTGGCATTTAATTTTAATTTTACACCTAAGCTTCTAATTTTTTGACTAGGTTCAATAAAAGTTCTGCCAACATAGTGGTTACGTGTTAAACCTAACTCAAAATCTTTACCTAAATATTGTGCATAACCAATGGCTGCTGCATTTCCAGAGTCTGGAACTGGAACAACAACATCTGCTTCAAAATGTTGATTTTCTTTAGCTAGTTCAATACCTAAATTTTTCCTATGTTCGTAAGCAGATTTACCATTTAAAATACTATCTGGTCTTGCAAAATAAATATATTCAAAAACACAAGGCCTTAC
>CACLEQ010000025.1:0-4915 GCA_902605995.1 uncultured Pelagibacteraceae bacterium | reverse complement strand
AAATTTTAAAATTTTCTACATTAGCTACAACTCTTTCGTTTTTAATAATAGATAGATTTTTAGATTTAAAGTGTGGCCTTGGTAGCAAAGAATAAGTAATCTTTTCATTAAATTTTATTTTAAAATCATATTTATTGTAAATTTGATCCATGATCATTTGTTTAGTTCTGGGTCTGTCATAAGCTGTTGGTGCTAAAAAATAACTAATAACAATAATTATAAATATACCTGAGACCCAAAAATGTTTATTATACCTGTCAAATTTAGCTTTTAAATTTTTTGGATTTAGACTTTTAAGTTTGTTAAAATTGTTTTCTAATAAGACATTAATTGCGAAAATTTGTTTCTTTATTTTTTTAATTAATAAATTATGTTTTTGCATATAGAATTGTTCAACTTATAATTATTTATTTTAAATGGTAAACTCAGAATATTTAAAAAATCTAAATGAGGCACAAAAAGAAGCTGTTATGCATCTAGATGGGCCCTTATTAATTGTAGCAGGTGCAGGATCTGGTAAAACAAAGGTACTTACAAGTAGAATTGCAAATATTATTCAAAAAAAAAAGGCTTTTCCTAACCAAATTCTTGCCGTGACTTTTACAAATAAAGCAGCAAAAGAAATGCTCTCACGAGTAAATGAGATACTAGGTTCTGGTGCTACTGGTCTTTCTTGGCTAGGAACTTTCCACTCTATTTGCGCTAAACTTTTAAGAAAGCATGCATCTGCTGTGAATTTAAATTCAAATTTTACAATTATTGACTCAGACGATCAAATTAGATTAGTAAAAAATATATGCAAAGCAGAAAACATAGATATCAAACAATTGGCACCTAGATATGTTTTAGCGATAATAGATCGGTGGAAAAATAAAGGTTTCTATCCTGATGAGGTAATAATTAATAAAAAGGATATTTATGAAAAGACTATTTTACCAATTTACAAAGTTTATCAACAAAAATTGTTAGACCTTAATACATGTGATTTTGGAGATCTAATTTTACATTCTGTTAAAATTTTTGAAAAAAATAATGATATAAGAGAAATATACTCAAAAAATTTTAAATATATTTTAGTAGACGAATACCAGGATACAAACTTTATTCAGAGTAAATGGTTGAATCTACTTACAAATAAAAATGAAAATATTTGTTGTGTTGGAGATGATGATCAATCAATTTATAGTTGGCGTGGTGCGGAAATAAAAAATTTTTTAGAATTTGACCAAGTTTATAAAAATACAAAAGTGATCAGATTAGAAGAAAATTATAGATCAACACAAAATATCTTGTCTGTCGCATCCAATTTAATATCACATAATCAAAATAGAGTAGGAAAGACTCTTAAAACGACTATGGAAGATGGTGAATTAATAAAATTAAACTGTTTTAAAAATGGAAAGGAAGAGGCAATAGGGATCTCAGATGAAATTGAAAAATTAAAAAAAAAATTTTCGTTCAACAATATCGCAATACTGGTAAGAGCAATATTTCAAACTAGAGAATTTGAAGAAAGATTTTTAAAAATTGGCCTCCCATACAGAATTTTAGGTGGAACTAAATTTTATGAAAGAGCTGAAATAAAAGATTGTGTTGCGTACTTAAGGTTAGTTAAACAAGATCAAGACGATCTTGCGTTTGAAAGAATAGTAAATAATCCGAGAAGATCTGTAGGAGACAATACACTTAATTCTATACATATATATTCAAAAAAACACTCTATCAATTTAGAAAAATCTGCAAGAAAAATGATTGAAGAAAACCTAATCAAACCTAAAACAAAAATTGGGCTTACTCATTTTTTAGAATTAATAAATAAATGGAGAAATGATTTAAATAATAAAAAGATCAATCCCGTAAAACTTTTACAAATCATAATGGATGAGTCTGGTTATTCTGCAATGCTAAAAAATAAAAAAGATTTAGAAAACGAAAATAGAATTGAAAATATTAAAGAACTTTTAAGTGCAATGAAAGAATTCGATAATTTAGAGAGTTTTTTAGAACATGTTTCTTTAGCGACATCTGTTGATCAAGAATGGGATGGTGAAAAGATTAATATGATGACAATGCATGCATCAAAAGGTTTAGAATTTGATGTAGTCTTCTTACCAGGTTGGGAGGAAGGTTTATTTCCAAATCAAAAGTCAATAGAAGAGAAGGGACAAAGTGGGCTTGAAGAAGAAAGAAGACTCGCTTATGTAGGTGTTACTAGAGCGAAAAAAATAGCAAACATATCATTTTCAATGAACAGGTTTTATCAAGGAGATTGGATTGATAGTATGGCTTCAAGGTTCATTGAAGAGTTGCCAGAAAAATACATAGAGAAAAACTCTTTTTTTGAAGAGGTAAACGATAATATTGAAGATTTTGAATTTAATCAGGATTTTGAGGATAACGATAATATTAGAAGTCCTGGATGGATAAGATATCAAAAAAGAATTAAATGATACATGAAAGAATAAAAAAACTTAGATCAAAATTTAATTTACTTAAAATTGATGGATATATAATTCCAAAAAATGATGAATTTTTCTCGGAATATTCATCAAAAGACAGACTTAAAATAATTTCCAATTTTAGTGGTTCTGCTGGTTATGCGGTCATTTTAAAAAAAAAAAATTATTTATTTGTTGATGGGAGATATACTCTTCAAGCTAAAATAGAGTCAGGAAAATTATTTCATATTACTAAATTTGAAAAAATTTTTAATTGTAAATTATTTAAAAATCTTACACTGGGAATTGATCCAAAACTTTTTACATCTCAACAAATTAATCGCTTTTTTAAGAAAAAAACATTTATAAAAGAAATTGAACATAATCTTGTTGACTCAATCTACAATAAATACTCTTTGTTACAAACAAAGCCTTTTTTTTCACTCGATAAGAAAATTGTGGGAGAAAACCATATAAAAAAAATTAAAAGGGTTTGCCTTTTTTTAAAAAATAATAAAATGGACTATTTGTTTATTAGCGCTCCTGAAAATGTTGCATGGCTATTAAATATTAGAGGTTTCGATAACCCATATAGTCCAATTCCAAATTGTCGTCTTTTAATAAATAAAAATGGAAAATTTGTTTTGATTTCAAATCTAATTAAATTAAGAAAACTGATTAAAGAGAAAAAATTAAAAAAAAAGAATATTGTTGAATTAAATAGTTTTGAAGTATTTATTAGTAAATTAAAGAATAAAAAAATCATTATAGATAATATAAGTTGCTCTTTATATTATGAAAATTTTTTTAAAAAAAAAGCAAAAGTTTTTCTTAAAGAAGATCCAGTTTATCTTCTAAAATCAATCAAAAATAAAACAGAGATTAATAATATGATTAATAGTCATATTTTTGATGGTGTGGCGCTTACACGATTTCTATATTGGATCAAAAATATAAATAAAAAAAAAATAACTGAATTTGACGCTCAAAAAAAACTTGAAATTTTTAGAAAAAAAAACAAAAACTATCTTTTTCCAAGTTTTAATACTATTGCCGGAACTGGAAGCAATGGTGCAATAATTCATTACAGAGCTAAAAAAAATAATACAAAACATATTGATAAAAAGGATATTTTTCTATGTGACTCTGGTGGACAATATAAATTTGGAACTACTGATGTGACTAGAACAATATGTTTTACAAGACCAAAACAAAATATAAAAAGTATTTTCACTAGGGTTTTAAAAAGTCACATTGCGGTTACTACAGTAGATATTGATAAAAATTTCAATGGTGCATTGATTGATAAGCTTGCAAGAAAAAATTTAAAACTAAAAGGTCTTGATTATGAACATGGAACTGGACACGGAGTAGGTTTTTTTTTAAATGTACACGAAGGTCCTCAAGCAATATCTAAATATAATAAAATTAAAATAAGAGAAGGTATGGTTTTAAGTAATGAACCTGGTTTTTATAAAAAAGCAAAATTTGGAATAAGGATTGAAAATTTGATTTATGTTAAAAAAGTTAATAAAAAATTAATTTTTAAAAATTTAACTTTAGCACCAATAGATAATGAGCTCATAAACTATAAAGAGTTAAATAAAAGGGAAAAAGAGTACTTATTTAAGTATCATTTAGAAGTTTATTTAAGATTATCAAAATATTTAAATAAACCTGAAAGAAGATGGTTAGCTAGTTTTATTTAAAATTTTAATAAAATCTTTTTGAGTTAAAATTTCAATATTCATTTCATTTGCAGCATCAATTTTTCTTTTTGTAGGCTTGTCCCCAACTATCAAATAATTCAATTTTTTTGAAATATTACTGATTATTGATCCAGAATTTTGTTCAATCAAAGATTTTGCTTCAGCACGACTCATTCCAGCAAGTTTGCCTGTAAGCATAAATGTCTTATTTCTGAGAGTACCATTTTTTTTTGTGTCAAAACTGTTATTAATCTGGAGTATCTTAAATAGCTCGTTAACAACTTTTTGATTTATCTTATTAGAAAAAAAACTTTTGATTGAGTTAATCTGAGTTTCTCCAATTCCATCAATATTCAATAATTCCTCAATTTTATTTGATTTTGAAAGATGAAGGAAATTAACCGGAGATTTAAGATTTTTTGATATTAACTTAGCATTTTCTAAACCAATATGTCTAATACCAAGAGAATAAATAAACTTTTCAAACGATATTTTTTTTTTTTGATTTATCGAATATCTGAGATTTAAAACTGACTGATCACCCCAACCTTCCATTTTTTCAATTTTGTTATAATCCAAATTAAAAATATCTTGAGGTAATCTTAAAATTTTTTGTTTAAAAAAGTTTTCTACAATCTTTTTTCCTAGTCCATCGATATTAAATGCCTCCTTTGATACAAAATGTTTAATTTTTTCTATCACTATTTTTTCACACTCAAAACCTTCACTTGAACACCTTCTTACTGCATCCTTTTTTTTTGTTATAGA
>CACLEQ010000024.1:0-6166 GCA_902605995.1 uncultured Pelagibacteraceae bacterium | reverse complement strand
GTGATCCTTCAGGATCTCCTTGAATTTTACCATCTTTCATTTTTATTTTTCCAGCTATAATAGTTGCCATAGGAGCACCTTTAAATTCAAATCCATCAAAAGGTGACCAGCCACATTTACTCTCGATTTTTTCATTTTTAATTTGAATTGTTTTATTCATATCTACAATTGTAAAATCAGCATCATAACCTTCTTTAATAAATCCTTTATTCTTTATTCCAAAAATTTTAACCGGATTTTCACACACAAGATTGATTAATTGATTTAAAGATAATTTTCCATCATTAACATGATTAAGCATTACTGGCATCAACGTTTGAACACCCGGCATTCCGGATGGCGAGCTGGGATATTCTTTATCTTTGTTTACTTTAAGGTGTGGAGCATGGTCTGAGCCAATAGTATCGTTTAAATTATTTTTCACAGCGTACCAAAATCTATCATAATGTGATTTATCTCTTATAGGAGGATTCATTTGAGCATATGTTCCAAGTTTATCATAACAATCAGGTGCATAGATCGTCAAATGTTGTGGAGTAATTTCAAAAGTAATATTCCCTTTATGTTGAGACAAAAAATCTATTTCTTGCTTTGTTGAGATATGAAGTACATGAGCTTTTTTATTATAACGCTCTGCAATTCTCACAATTCTCCTTGTTGATGACATTGCACACTCTTCACTTCTCCAAATTGGATGGGTATGAACATCTCCTTTTTTAATTAATTTTTTGTTGATTTCTAACATTGCTTCATCTTCTGAATGAACCGCTACAACTTTAGAACTGTTTTGAAATACTCTATCAATATCTTTTTCATCTGCTACTAGGAGATTTCCAGTTGAGGAACCAGCGAATAATTTTATACCACAACATCCTGCTAAATCTTTTAACTCTGCTAATTGACTAACATTATCGGCAGTTGCGCCAAAGTAAAAGGCGTAATTGCAATACATTCTATTTTTAGCAAGATCCAATTTTCTTTGAAATTCTTTAATACTCGATGTTGGTGGGTTAGTATTAGGCATTTCAAATACAGCAGTTATACCTCCCGCAATCGCTGCCCTACTTCCAGAATTAAGATCTTCAGTATCGGTAGAACCAGGTTCTCTAAAATGAGTTTGAGTATCTATGCAACCAGGTAAAACTGTTTGATCTTTTGCATCATAACTTTCTTTAGCATCCTCAGAGATTTTACCAATTTTTAAAATTTTACCGTCTTTTACCGCAATATCCTTACTTTCTAATTTTCTATTGATATAACATTGCCCATTTTTGATTATTAGATCTAACATTTATAAAAAAAGTTATTATATTAAAAATAGTTATCAATCAAACATGAATAACAGTGTTTACATATTAAAAGACAGATCCATACTCTACATTAATGGTTCAGATTCTAAAAATTTCCTTCAAAACCTAATAAGTAATGATATCAATAAAGTAAATGATAGCTCTAGTTGTTTTGCCTCCTTATTAACACCTCAGGGTAAATTCCTTTATGAATTTATAATTGTAAAACATAAATTAGGTTTTTTTATTGATTGTGAAAAATCTCAATCAGAAGCGATATTTAAACAATTGAATATGTATAAACTTAGATCAAAAGTTGAAATATTAGATTTGAGTAATGAATTTGTGGTTGCAAGTTTTGGTTATGAAAAATATTTATCAATTGAAGGATCGAAAGATTTTCTGGGATTTACTTTTAAATATAGGGAAGATCCTATTATTTTAGATCCTCGAAATAAAAATTTAGGCGCACGCTTAATAATCAACTTAGAAAAGCTTTACTTATCATTAAAAAAACTTGATTTAAAAGATGATAATATTGAAAAATACTATGCTCAAAGTCATAAATTAGGAGTTGTTCCAAAATATTTAAATAAGTTACAAAATAAATTATTTGGTATTGAATGTAACTTTGAAGAACTTAATGGAATTGACTTTAAAAAAGGATGTTATGTCGGCCAAGAAAATACAGCAAGAATAAAATTGAAAGATAAACTTTTAAAAAGATTGCTACCTATTGAAATAATCGACGGAGTTTTATCTGAAAATGAAAAAATTTTTAATAATGATGTAGAGATTGGGAAAGTACTGATCAATGAAAACTATCCTTTTGCAATAATAAAATACCTAGATAAAAATTTTGATAAAAATATAATTTTCAAAAGTAAAAACGGATCATTTAAAATTTTTATTCCTGAATGGCTTAAAATTTGAGTTTTTGGTGCGGCTAGAGAGACTCGAACTCTCATGGACTAGGTCCACACGGCCCTCAACCGTGCCTGTCTACCAATTTCAGCATAGCCGCAAATATGACCCACATTAAATCAATGACAATTAGGTTTCAAATTGATAAATTTTATTATGGAATTTAGTCAAGAAGTAAAAAAAGCAACTGATCCAATTTATCAAAAGATCTCCAAGGTTATGCCTGAAATTGAGTGGTCAGTTCATGCACCTTATATATACAAAATTAATAAACTTAAAAAAGAAAAGAACGCTGTAATTTTAGCTCATAATTATCAAACACCTGAAATTTATCATGGCATCGCAGATTTTTCTGCAGATTCTTTGGCGCTTGCAGTAGAGGCATCTAAAACTTCTGCAGATATAATTGTTATGGCTGGGGTTCATTTTATGGCTGAAACAGCTAAGTTAATGAGTCCACATAAAAAAGTTTTGTTGCCTGATATGAAAGCAGGTTGTTCATTATCATCTTCAATTACAGGAAAAGATGTAAGACTATTAAAAGAAAAGTATCCTGGTGTTCCAGTTGTATCTTATGTAAATACCTCAGCGGATGTAAAAGCTGAAACAGATGTTTGTTGTACTTCAGCTAATGCTGTCAAAATTGTAAAATCTTTAGGAGTTAAAAAAGTAATTTTTTTACCTGATGATTATCTTGCAAAATATGTAGCATCTCAAACTGATATAGAAATAATTTCTTGGAAAGGAATTTGCATAGTTCACGATCAATTTAATGAAAAGGAAATAATCAGTATTAGAAAAAATAATCCAGGTATTAAAATAATTGCTCACCCAGAATGTCCTCCAGAAGTTATAAAAGCTAGTGACTTTGCAGGATCCACTTCAGGTATGATTAATTATGTTAAAGATAACCAACCAAAGAAAGTTATGATGGTAACTGAGTGTTCAATGAGTGATAATATTCAAGTAGAAAATCCAAATGTTGAATTTATAAGACCTTGTAACCTATGTCCTCATATGAAAAAAATCACTTTACCAAAAATATTAGATTGCTTAGAAAATGAAACCGGTGAAATCTTAATGGATCAAGAAACAATAAATAAAGCAAGATTATCTGTAGAAAAAATGGTTGCTATAGGTAGATAAACCTTTGTGTCAAAAATAAAACTTAGCGAAAATTTTATCAAGAATACAGTCAAGCTTGCTTTAAATGAAGATCTATATCCGTCAGGTGATATTACCTCAAGTTTAATAAAAAAGAAAAAAATCGTCAATGCTAAATTATTGTCAAACCAAAATGGATTAATTGGGGGATTGCGTTTTGCCAAATATGCATTCACATTAATTGATGGTAAAACAAAATTTAAGATTAAAAAAAAAGACGGTACTTTGATTAAAAAAAATAGTTTAATTGCAACTATTAGAGGAAACGCTCAAAGTATTTTGATTGCTGAAAGAGTAGCTTTAAATTTTATGTCACATATATCTGGAATCGCAACTAAAACCAATAAATTAGTAAAATTAGCAGGAAAGAAATGTAAGATTTGTTGCACAAGAAAGACAATACCTAATTTAAGAGTGATCCAAAAATATGCTGTAAGTCTTGGAGGCGGTACTAATCATAGATTTAATTTAAGTGATGAATATTTAATCAAAGATAATCATATTGCTAGTTCAGAATTTAGAGAATTGATATCTTTAGCTGTAAAAAATAAAAAGGGAAAAAAAATAACTGTTGAGGTTGATAATTTAAAACAATTAAAAAAAATTATTGGTTTAAAATTTGATACAGTTTTGTTTGATAATATGAATATCTCAAACCTCAAAAAAGGAGTAAAACTAGCCAAAAAGTATTATGAAACTGAAGCTTCAGGAAATATTAATATAAAAAATGTAAAATCAGTTGCAGCATCTGGAGTTGATAGAATTTCTATAGGCGCTATCACTCATAGCGTAAAAGCAATTGATTTAAAATTAGAGTTTAATTAACAAATTTTGAGAGATCTGGCTTAAAATAATTTGGGCCCTTCATAACTTTTCCAGACTCATTATAAATAGGCTTACCCTCCTCGCTTAACTTACTCATATTTGAATTTTGTACCTCATCAAAACACTTATCTAAATCAATTCCAAACGCGTGTCCTGCTCCGTAAGTAACATAAAGAATATCTGTTAAAGCATCAGCAACCTCTAATAAATCTTTATTTTTTATCGCCTCTGTGAGTTCCTCAAGCTCCTCTTTAATCAAATCAATTCTTAATTTATTGATTTTATCGCTGCTAAATGAAGGTTTATTTTTCACTTCTTGCCCAAAAGTTTTCATAAATACTCCTACCTTGCTAAAATTTGACATAATGCTCCTGTAAGTTTTTATAAAATTAATGTATATTAATAATAATTTACTAAGTGCTTATTAAGCAATGAAATTAAGAAAAGAATATGACAGTATTGGTAGAATTAATGTTCCAAATGATAAGTATTGGGGAGCATCAACACAAAGATCCAAGAAATATTTTGATATTGGTGAGTTTTTAGTAAGACCAGTTTTAATAAAATCTATCGCAATTATCAAAAAGGCAGCGGCAATAGTTCATAACAAAGATAAAGAAATTTCATCACCTATTTCTAGAGCGATAATTAAAGCCTCAAATGAGGTTATTAACGGCAAACTTGATGAGCATTTTCCGTTAAAAGTTTGGCAAACAGGTTCTGGTACCCAAACAAACATGAATGTAAATGAAGTTATTGCCAACCGAGCAATTGAAATTTTAGGTGGTAAAAAGGGCTCAAAAAAACCTGTACATCCTAATGATCATGTTAATAAATCGCAATCTACTAATGATGTCTTTCCTACAGCGATGCATATAGCTATTGCAATTGAAGTAAAGAAAAAATTATTACCATCCTTAGATTTGTTAAACAAAGAACTAAAAAAAAAAGTTTCAAAATTTAAGAGTATAGTAAAAGTTGGTAGAACACATCTTCAAGACGCAACACCACTATCCTTAGGTCAAGAATTCTCTGGATATCAATCTCAATTAGAGGATTGTATTATAAGAATTAAAAACGCTTTAAACGAAATATATTTTTTAGCTCAAGGGGGTACAGCTGTCGGTACTGGCATAAATAGTAAAAAAGGATTTGATAAAAAAATCATAAAAGAAATAAAAAAAATTACCAAATTACCTTTCAAACCTACAAAAAATAAATTTGCTGCCTTAGCAGCTCATGATCAAATTGTAAATTTTTCTGGAACATTGAATACTACAGCTGTGTCTTTAATGAAAATTGCAAACGATATCAGATTTTTAGGATCAGGACCTAGAGCTGGATATGGAGAGATAATTTTACCATCGAATGAACCCGGTTCATCTATAATGCCTGGAAAAGTAAATCCAACTCAATCTGAAGCAGTTACAATGGTTTGTGTAAAAGTAATTGGAAACCACAACGGAATTACAATGGCAGGTTCTCATGGACACTTTGAACTCAATGTGTTCAAACCTTTGATAGCCCACAACATACTTCAATCTATCGATTTGTTAGCTGATAGTATTAGAAATTTTTCACTTTATTGTATTAGAGGTATCAAAGCTGATGAGAAAAAAATTAAGTATTTTCTAGACAATTCTTTAATGCTGGTTACCGCTCTAGCGCCTTTCATTGGTTATGACAATTCAGCAAAAATTGCCAAAAATGCACTTAAAAACAATACTACATTGAAAGAAGAGGCTTTAAAGTCAGGTCTTATTAATGAGAAAGATTACAATCGAATTGTAAATCCAAAAAAATTAATTTACCCAACATAAGAAATAACAAAATCATTAACAAAATTTTTAAATATTATTTTGTTAAACTTTTTGCTTTTATCAATTAAAAAGTCATTCATATATTTTTGAACTTTTGAATTAGGAACACCATTTATCTTAATATTATCAAATTTTATATTATTA
>CACLEQ010000023.1:0-8135 GCA_902605995.1 uncultured Pelagibacteraceae bacterium | reverse complement strand
TCGGATAGAAAGCAGTTTCATCGATTGCTTTTAAAGCTTTACTTCTAAGCTTATGACTTTCCATAGAAATAAACCACTGAGGTGTAGCTCTGTGGACTAATGGAGCTTTAGATCTCCAAGAATGAGGATAAGAGTGTATAAGTTCCCCACTCGACAATAGTTTTTTTTCATTTTTTAATTTTTCAATAACAACACTATTTGATTTAAAAATATGAACTCCCTCGAATAATGGAACATTACTAGTGTATCTACCATCTCCATCTACTGTTTCTATTGCTTTAATTCCGTTATTTATGCAAAGATTAAAGTCATCAGGACCATGGCTTGGAGCGCAATGAACTATGCCTGTGCCTTGCTCAGTTGTAACAAAATTGGCCTCTAACATTGGAATTTCATAATCATAACCAAGATTAATAAATGGGTGTTGGCAAATAGTTCCTTGAAATTGTTCACCTTTGAATTTTTTTAAATCTTTAAATTTTTTTATTCCACAATCTTTTATAACTGAGTCTTTTAATGCTTCAGAAATTACAATTTTTTTATTATAAAAATCACCCTCATCTTGAATTTCTAATACTAGATAATCTAAATTCTTATTATAGGCCAAGGCTTTGTTTGCAGGTATAGTCCAAGGAGTAGTTGTCCAGATAATTATATTACTATCATTTAGTTCTTTAAGTTTTGAATGTTTCACAGAGAATGATGCATAAATTGTATCAGATTTATGATCTTTATACTCAACCTCTGCATCAGCTAACGCTGTTTTTTCTACTGTAGACCACAAAACAGGTTTAAACCCTCTATACAAACTCCCCTCTTTAAGAAACTTTCCAAGCTCACGAACTATTTGAGCTTCTGCACCAAAACTCATAGTGGAATAATAATTTTCCCAGTCTCCAACTACCCCCAGTCTTTTGAACTGATCTTTGTGGATTTTAATCCATTTCTCCGCAAAAGATCTGCATTCTTTCCGAAATTCAACTATCGGCACATCGTTTTTATTTTTTTTATTTTTCTTATATTGTTCTTCTATTTTCCACTCTATTGGCAATCCATGACAATCCCATCCCGGCACATAAACAGAGTCTTTTCCATCCATTTGATGAAATTTAATGATTATATCCTTTAAAATTTTATTGAGTGCAGTACCCATATGAATATCACCGTTCGCATATGGCGGACCATCATGTAAAATAAATTTTTCCTTACCTTTTCTTGAGTCCCTCAATTCTTTATAAAGATCTATTTTATTCCATAGTTTAATAATTTCAGGCTCCCTAGTTGGCAAATTTGCTTTCATAGAAAATGCTGTTTTTGGGAGATTTATTTCAGTTTTGCTCATTTACTTTTTTTTGCTATTAGTAGATCTTTATTAATTTGTTTTCTTAACTTAACAACACTGCTAAATTTTTTTTCTTTTCTAATAAACTTTAAAAACTCAATTGTTAGATACTTATTATATAAATTTCCAGAATAATTGAATAAATGTGCCTCTAATAATATTTTTTTTCCTTTAAATGTTGGTCGAAAACCTAAATTTGCTATTCCTCTGATATACTTTTTATCTCTTTCTCTTAGTACTTTAATTGAATAAACGCCTGGGCAAGCTAAAACATAATCTTTGATATCTATGTTAGCTGTTGGGAAGCCAATTTTTTTACCTAGTTGCCTACCTTTTTCTACTTTACCGATAATAGACCAATTGCGGCTGAGATACTTGTTAGCAAAACTAATCTTTCCTTTTTCTAAATTATTTCTGATTAATGTTGAAGAGATAACTTTATTATTCATTTTTAATGGTTGTGGTTTAATTATCTTATAATTTGAATATGCCTCGAATTTTATTAGTTGTTTTACATTTCCTTCTCTTTTGTTTCCAAATCTGAAGTTATTACTTACAAATACATACTTTGGATCTAATTTTTTAATTAAAATATTCTTAATAAAATCTGTTGACTTAATTTTTGAAAAATTTTTATCAAATTTTTTCAATATAATAAAATCAACTCCAATTTTTTTTAAAAGATTAATTTTCTGTAACCTATTTGAAATTCTAAAATTTTTTAATCTTTTATTAAAATACATCTTTGGCACTGGCTCAAAAGTAAGCACTCCAACTTTAGAAGAAAATTTTCTTTTAAATTTTTTTGCTAGATTGAATAATTTCTGATGGCCTAAATGAAGACCATCAAAATTTCCAATCAAGATTATTGAATTTTTATGTTTAGGTTTTATTTGAAAATTTTTATATAAAGTAATTTTTTTCACCATTTTAATTCTGACTGAGTGTAGTTGCAAATTGTCTCGTAAGATTTAACTGTTTCCTCAAGTCCCTTATCTCTAATCTCATTTTTATGAATTCCATTTGAAATTAATAAAGAGTCATAATTTAAAAGATTCGCACCTTTAATATCTGTATTTAAATTGTCTCCAATTGACAAAATTTTTTTTCCCTCATTTTTAAAAGACTGATTGTAAACTTCTGGATAAGGTTTACCAAAATAAATTACATTGCCTCCCATTTTTTCAAAAACCATTGCAACAGATCCCGCACAAAACTCACGTATATTTCCCCTATCCACAATTAAATCTGGATTAGTACAAATCATTTTTTTCTTAAGATTTTCCTCTAGCAAATTCTTATAATATTCTAAATCATCTCGATGATTATCGAATAGACCAGTACATAGTAAAAATTCGCAATGATCTATATTTTCAGTTCTATTTTTCTGAAAATCATTGAATAAGTCAAAATCTCTTGGAGGACCTATATGAAAAAAAGATTTATTTAAATAATTTTTTTTTAGATATTTTAAAGCTGCCTCGCCAGAAGTAAAAACGTGTTCTCTAATTTCCTTATCCATACCCATTTTCTCTAAAAAATATTTTACTGTTTTGTTTGGTCTCGGAGCGTTGGTGAGCAAAACATAATCCTTATTTCTTTTGGCAATCTCTTTTAAAGCGCTGATAGCTTTTTCATGTAGAATAATTCCATTATGAATTACTCCCCATAAGTCTACATAAAATAGTTCATATTTATCGGCAATTGAACTTAGCCCCTCTTTATCTAAATTTTTGGTCATAAAATTAATCTATAAACCATAAAGCCTCGAAATTCCTATCTTTTTTAAGAGTCTTATTTTCATCTTTGCCTTGAAAATGTGGGCCCAATATCTATATGACAATCATACTTATAAAGGAGATTTTATGAAATTCAGACCATTACATGATAGAGTTTTAATAGAAGTTTTAGATAGCAGTGAAAAAACTGCTGGTGGAATAATTATACCTGACACAGCTCAGGAAAAACCTCAAGAGGGTAAAGTTGTAGCAGTTGGCAAAGGTTCGAAAACTGAAGAAGGAAAATTAGTTCCAATGGATGTTAAAGTAGGTGACAAGGTTTTGTTTGGCAAATGGTCAGGAACTGAAGTCAAAATTGATGGTAAAGAGTACAGCATAATGAAAGAGTCCGACATTATGGGTATTTCAAGTAAATAAAAAATTTAAAAAGGAGAAATTATAATGGCAAAAATAGTTAAATTTGATGCTGAAGCAAGAGCTGCAATGATTAGAGGTGTAAACATTTTAGCTGACACAGTTAAAGTTACTTTAGGACCTAAAGGAAGAAATGTTGTAATGGATAAATCTTATGGTGCGCCAAGAATCACAAAAGATGGTGTTTCAGTTGCCAAAGAAATAGATCTTGAAGATAAATTTGAAAATATGGGTGCACAAATGGTAAAAGAAGTTGCTAGCAAGACTAATGATGAAGCTGGTGACGGTACTACAACTGCAACTATTTTAGCACAAGCTATTGTTAAAGAAGGCGTAAAATATGTAACTGCAGGAATGAATCCGATGGATGTAAAACGTGGGATTGATGCAGCTGTGGAAGTTGTAAAACAAAATTTAGTGTCTTCAGCAAAAAAAGTAAAAGACAGTGACGAGATTGCTCAAGTTGGAACTATATCTGCAAATGGTGATAAAGAGATTGGAACAATGATCGCAAAAGCGATGCAAAAAGTTGGAAATGAAGGAGTCATCACGGTTGAAGAAAACAAGGGTATCGAAACTGAACTTGATGTAGTTGAGGGAATGCAATTTGATAGAGGGTATTTATCGCCCTATTTTATTACAAATAGCGATAAGATGACAACGGAATTAGAAAATCCATTTATTCTTTTACACGAGAAAAAATTAACAAACTTACAACCAATGGTTCCTCTCTTAGAAGCCGTCGTTCAAGCTGGTAGACCACTAATGATTATATCAGAAGACGTTGAAGGTGAAGCTTTAGCAACTTTGGTTGTTAACAAACTAAGAGGAGGTTTAAAAGTTGTGGCTGTAAAAGCTCCTGGATTTGGTGATAGAAGAAAAGCTATGCTTGAAGATATTGCAATATTAACAGGTGGCCAAGTAATTTCTGAAGACTTAGGAATTAAGTTAGAAAATGTTAAACTTGATGACCTCGGATCTTGTAAGAAAGTTAAAGTTGATAAAGATAACAGTACTATTGTAAATGGCAGTGGTAAAAAATCAGACATTGAAGCAAGATGTGGTTCAATTAAACAACAAATCGATGAAACAACGTCAGATTATGATAAAGAAAAACTACAAGAAAGATTAGCTAAACTAGCTGGAGGTGTTGCTGTAATTAAAGTTGGTGGAGCAACTGAAGTTGAAGTTAAGGAAAGAAAAGACAGAGTTGAAGATGCTTTAAATGCTACAAGAGCTGCTGTTGAAGAAGGTATTGTAACTGGTGGTGGATGTGCACTGTTATATGCTGCTCAAGATCTTGATAAAGTAAAAGCTAAAGGAGAAGATCAAAAAGCAGGTGTAGATTTAGTTAGAAGAGCCTTAGAGTCTCCTATAAGACAAATTACTAGAAATGCTGGAGTAGATGGTTCAGTTGTTGTTGGTAAATTATTGGAACAAAACAAAAAAACTCATGGCTATGATGCACAAAATGAAGAATATTGTGACATGTTTGCTAAAGGAATTATTGATCCTGTAAAGGTTGTAAGAACTGCTCTGCAAGATGCAGCTTCTATTTCTGGATTATTAGTAACAACTGAAGCAATGATAGCTGATAAACCTGAAGAAAAAGATGCTGGTGCTCCAGCGATGCCTGGTGGAATGGGCGGCATGGGTGGAATGGGCGGCATGGGTGGAATGGGAATGTAATTCCTATTAATCTCAAAAAAATTCAAAAAGGGCAGTTTTAACTGCCCTTTTTTTTGTCTGTATAAAAATCTAAATCACCAGCTTGTATAACAAAATTTAAAAAGGCGAGTTAAAACTCGCCTTTTTGTTATTAGTCATTATCTCTATTCTTTTCTTTAACTCTATCAGAACACTATCCCAACAATTGAAAACTTCTTGTTTGATAATATCAACTGATGGATACCAAATAGTTTTTTTTTTATCTCTAAACCATCTCCAATCTGAATTATAATTTAACAATAAAATAGACCGTATGTTTAATATTCCTGCTAAATGGATAATAGATGTATCGGAAGAAACAACTAAATCTAATTCTTTCATTATTTGTGATATTTCAAGTAGAGACTTATCACCCATATCAAATAAATTTGAAGTTGAACTATAGTCTGTTATTTCTTTATTTCTTATATCTTGAGATAACTTAAAAAAACTAACATTTTTTATATTTAATACATCTTTAAAATTTTTAAAAGATAAAGACCTATATTCATCCAACGGAAAATTTGGATTTCCCGACCAAGATAAACCAATGTTGATATCACTTTTTTTTATATTAATCTTAGATGCTTTCTCAATATACAATTGATGGTATTTGATGTCTTTTAAATTTTTAATTTTTAGAAAATTGGGCAAGCTACATAATGATAAGTGATAATCAAAGTTATCTAATTCTAAGTCATTATAACTTCTAACATTTATTTGTTTATCTAGATTTGATAATAATTTTACAAGTTTTGTATTAACCACAAAAGTAACTTTTTTAGTAAATTTTAATAATTCAATTACAAATCTAGAAAATTGGATTGTATCTCCTAAGCCTTGTTCATCTGAAATTAAAATTTGTTTGTCGATTATTTTTTTTACACTTGATGGTGTTTTTAAATCTTTAAATTTTTTTACTAGTTTTCTCTTTTTATTAAACCATCTATACTCATATAACGAAAATCCTTGATGTAAATTTCCAAGTGTGAGATGAGATAGCGATAAATTCCATAAATTAGAATTATCAATTTTTTTCAAATTTTTACTTTTATTAAAATAATAATGTGCCTTATTAATCCTTCCTAGATAAAAAAAAAGACAACCTATGTTATAATAAATCAAATAATCCTTTTTTTCTTTTAATTTTTTTTTATATAATTTTAAGGCTTTTAGAAATAATTTTTGTTTTTTAAAATTTGATGCAAGTAAATCAAGAGCAGAATATCTAAATTTATCTATATTAACTAATTTATTACAAATTTTTATTGATTGAGAATAATCTTTATCATAATAGTGATCGTAAGCCCTTCCATATTGAATTTCATTTTCATCACCTAAATGTTTATGGGATAATAAAATATTTTTTAATTTTTCTTTTTGTTTTGTAGAAATATAAACTGAGATTAAATTATTTAATATTGAAAGTCTGTTGGGAGCTAACTTTAAAGCATCTAAAAATTTTAATTCTGCACTTGTATAAATCTCTTTTTGAAAGTCAAATAATCCTTTTTCGAATAATATTTTAGCTTTTTCTAAATTTTTCAAATTTCCCATTTTATTTTTTAATTTACAAATTCAAATATTAATAATCAATTTATAAATGAACAAAAAATTAAAAAAACTATATCAAGATATTTTTTTTTCAGTATAAATAATTTATGTCAAAAAGATACAGTGGAAAATCATTTAAAGATTCAAATACAAAAAAAAAACCAAAATTAACATTTAAAGAGAAAAGAAAATTAAAAAGAGAAAAACAAAAAAACCCAATTAACTAAGGATATTTATATTTTTTATAAGCAAGATATATGTATTTTTAATGTTTCCAAATCAATTTAAATAAGTATAAGAGCCAGAATTTATGAACAATAATATCAGAAATATCACAATTATAGCCCATGTTGATCATGGAAAAACAACATTGATTGACAATTTAATGAAACAAAGTGGTTCATTTAGAGAAAACGAAGTTGTTGATGAAAGATTAATGGACTCAGGCGAACTTGAGAAAGAAAGAGGTATAACGATTTTAGCAAAACCTGCCTCTATAAATTGGAAAAGTTCTAGGATTAATATCATTGATACTCCAGGCCACAGAGACTTTGCAGCAGAAGTTGAAAGAGTTCTGAGCATGGCTGATGGTGCTCTATTACTAATAGACTCGTCCGAAGGTGTAATGCCTCAAACAAAATTTGTATTATCAAAAGCTTTAAAACAGGGATTAAAACCTATTGTAATTATCAACAAATTAGATAAATCTGATCAAAGAGCTAACGAAGTTCTCGATGAAACTTTTGATTTATTTGTAAATTTGGATGCAAATGAAGATCAATTAGACTTTCCAGTTTTATATGCTAGCGGTAGATCTGGCTGGGCTGACAAAGATGTGGATGGGCCAAGAAAAAATTTAAATCCTTTGTTAGATCAAATTGTCGATCATGTAAAGCCGGCTGAACTTGAAAAATCAAAACCTTTCGCTATGCTTACAACTTTACTTTATGCAGATAGTTTTTTAGGAAGAAGTTTAGTTGGAAGGATTGCCCAAGGAACTGCAAAAGCTAACCAAGCTATAAAGGCAATAAATCTAAAGGGTGAAAAAGTTGATGAAGGAAGATTGACAAAAATTTTTAGATTTGAAGGAACTAAAAAAGTCCCGATTGAAGTTGGAGAAGCAGGAGATATTGTAGTAGTAGCTGGTTTAGAAAAAGCAAATGTTGCTGACACTATTTGTGATCTTGAAGTAAATGAGCCAATTAAAGCAACTCCTATTGATCCACCAACAATGTCGATTACTATAACAGTAAACACCTCACCTCTTGCAGGCACAGAAGGGAAAAAATTAACAAGTACACAAATAAGAGATAGACTAATTCAAGAAGCTCAAAACAATGTTGGTATTACATTTCAAGAAAATGAAGGAAATGACTCCT
>CACLEQ010000022.1:0-9259 GCA_902605995.1 uncultured Pelagibacteraceae bacterium | reverse complement strand
AAGATAATTTTGAAACTTTTTTTTTATTGGGCACTATATATGGTGTAAAAAAAGATTTAAAAAAAGCAATTTCACATCTTGAAAAAGCTATTAAAATAAAACCAGATCATATAAATTCAATTTTAAATCTCGCTATAATATTAAAAAAAAATAATCAAACTGAAAAGTCTATGAATTATTTTGAAAAAGTAATTTATTTAGACGAACAGAACATAGAAAGTTATTGTGGGATTGCAGAAATCTATGAAGAAAAAGGAAATTTAAAAGAAGCAGAAGTTTTTTATCAAAAGGCAATTGATATTGATAATTTACATCATATTGCCAATCATCGTTATGGAAAACTATTATTTAGATTAAATCAACATGTCAAAGGATTAAAATTAATTGAAAAAGTATCTGGGATGATTAGATTTAATAATAAAATTATACAAATAAAATAATGAAAAGAATAAATCTAAATAATAATCATGTGAACTTTATTGGATCATGGAAAATAGAGGATGATAATATAAGTAAGAACATAATTAAATTTTTTGAAAAAAATATCGATTTACAAAAAGATGGAACTACTAGTGATGGAAAACAAACTGAAATAAAAAAAACAACTGATATAAATATTCATCCAAAAAGTTTAAAAGAGGAAAAATTTTTAGATATAAAAAAATATATTGATGAACTCCATAAGTGTTATTTAGATTATCAAGAGCAATGGCCTTTTGTAAAAGATATAATTAATACAGTTGATATACCATCATTTAACATTCAAAAATATAATCCTGGTGATCATTTTGCTCATGCTCACACTGAAAGAGCCTCAATAAATAGTTTGCACAGAGTTTTTGCTTGGATGACATATTTGAATGACGTTCAAGATGGAGGTAACACATATTTTAATCATTATGATTTAAGGGTAAAGCCTGAAATAGGTAAAACATTAATCTGGCCAGCAGAATGGACACATGCTCACTCGGGTGAAATCTTAAAGGCTGGTGTAAAATACATAATTACTGGTTGGATGCATTTTCCAACAAATTAAATATGTATATTATCTATAAGGTTTATTGTTTTGGAAAATAGTCTTTTAAGTCACCTTCTCTATAAACATCAGCAGTCGAGCAATGTAAACCCCCACCAAAAGCATAGGCATCTCTGAATTCTACAGGAATTACCTCCATACCCAGCTTATCAAGTTGATCAGCTTGATATTTCTCACTTTTTTCTACACAGATAGTTTTGGGATCTAAAACTAAGACATTCATAGACAGCCAAACTGACGAATAACATAAAGGTGGTGGTTCATTGTGCGCTGGTTGTGCAGCATCTATTATTTTCCATCCATTTTTTTCAAACAATTTTCTTTGTTCATTTGGAAGTCGTCTTTGTGGATTATTAATTATCAACCCTTCTTTAATTGGAGTAAAAGTTGCATCGATATGAATTGGATAAGGATCACCGGGAAAATTCACAGCGTGAACTCTATGATCTTGAAAATGCCTTCTTAGCCAATCAATTCCTTTCAAGTTAGTAGTAAATCCATGTTGAACTACTAAATCTTTTCCAAATCTTAGAACATCTGCTGCATCAAATAAAGGTTCCTCTTCAGTTGTTACAAAGTATTTTTTTTCAGTCCAATCTAACCTTTGTTCAACACCTATTTTATCAGACAGGTAATCCATTCGATAGTCTGCATCAGTTAATCGAGGCTTTGGTGCTATTTCATGACGCATATTTTTATCCTCACTAAAATATTTCTGTAATAATGGTCTGTAATTTAAATATTCAAACCATCTGCACCTATAACTCATAGTAGCCTCTAACATCTCATTCCCAACTGTTAAAATAACATCTCGTGCTGGCATACAACCAAACATACTTTTAGCTTCCCAATCTGGAGTAGAAATTTTTTGATTATGAATTAAAGGTTTAGGACGATCAACTTTTATTCCTCTTTTTTCTAACAAAGAGGCAAAGTTGTTCAATAACTCATTTGCTTTGTCTACGGCATCTTTAGTTCTTGGACCAAAGGATCCTTTCATATCAGAATCCTCAGGAACTTTGGCGTCAAGTGCTGGTTCTGGAGCCGGAATACAACTTCCATCAGCTCTACCAACAATAATATGTTTGAGTGGATCCCACTCGTTCCAACTGTTAACTATTACTTTATTTTTAATCATTAAAATTGAAATTTAATTTAAAGCAATATGTCTTTTGTTCCATCTCATGATTAAACTATAATACATAAGAGATATGAAGAGAAAAAAACCACCTATTATTGTGTTTGTGGACGGTACTTCATTTATCCCCAATAAAGGCAACCATACCCAAAAAATACCACCAATCACCTCTGTTAAAGATAATAGAGTTAATTCTGCAGCAGCAATAGCTTTTGATCCTATTGAATACAATATTAATCCTAAACAAACTAAAACACCATGCAATGAAAACATTGCACTATTATAGCTCGAAGAAAAGAAACTTTGGTCTTTTATCATAATCATACAAGCAGCTATAATAAAACAAAATAGACCTGCAACAGCTACAGTGGTAAATTTAGGAGTTTCTTTTCTCCATCTCAACGTCACTGAAAAAATAGAAAAACCGATCGATGAAGTCATACCAAAAATAAATCCTACTAAAGAATTTTTTTCATTATTTCCAAAAGCCATAATGACGATACCTATCGTTGCAATAAAAATTGAAATCCAAACATTAAAAGAAATTTTTTCTTTTAAAAACAAAAAAGCTAATAAGGCTGTAAAAAAAGGCATCGCAGCCAGACATAAAAGTGTAATTGCTGCGCTCGTGTTTGTGATAGAGTAAATAAATGAAATCATTGCTATTCCTAGGCCAACTCCACCCAAAAGTCCTGATTTACCAATCTTTTTATAATTTTTATAAAAATTTATTCCTTCCTCAAAGTATAAATAAAGATTTAAAATAATAAAAATAGTTAGTCCCCTCCCAAATATGTATTGCCATGGGATTAAATGAGGATCATTCATATATCTAACAACTAAAGGGCCAAAAGACCAAAGGATGCCTGCAAACAAAACTACTGGAATTGCTATTTTTTCATTTTTTAGCTCTAACATAATCAAATATTTAATTCTTATTAAGATGAACTACAACAAAAATTAGATTGTTTTACATTAATTTTAATTCAAATATTATATAATTTAATATAAAAATTATCATGGACTTAGAAATTCTTAAAATTGCATCTGAAAATAATAGTAATAAATATCTTGAAAATCACACACATCACTCAAGATTAAAAAATCCTTTATGTGGTGACGAAATAAAGATTAATTTAATCATTAAAGATAATAAAATTATTGATTTTGGTTATGAAGGAAAATCTTGTATTTACTGTCAAGCATCTGCAAGCTTATTATCACAAATTTCAATAAATAAGAAAAAATCAAAAATAAAAGAATTATGTGATGATGCCAAATCATTTTTTGAGGGAAATCTTAAGACTATGAATAAATGGAAAATTATGAAAAAATTGTTTAAAAAAAAAAATCAGTCACGTAAAGAATGTATTTTGTTACCTTTTAGAGCTATAAAAAAAATTGTTTCTCTATAATTTTTATAAATTATTAAGTTTTAATTAAATAATAAAATTATTTTCTATTAATAATCCTATCAAAATTCCTATTAATAATGCAAAAATTAATTTTTTTTTACTCACTATTTAAGATTTTTTACTTGCTGAAGATTTTAGATTTTTGATACTAAAAGATTGAAGTCTCAAACTTAATTTTTGTTTTAAGTTTTCCCACAACTTAGCCATTCCTAATGGCTCATAAATCATGAAAATAATCATTAATAGACCAAATATAACCTGTTCTATAGATGAAATAATTGTAGCATCTATAGCTCCATGAAATACATTATTACCAACAGCATTAAGAAGAACTGGAAAAAGTAAAATAAATGCAGCTCCTATAAAAGCACCATTGATGGTACCAAGACCACCTAAAATACACATAAACAATATTTTAAAAGACAATTTAATATCAAATGCGACGGGCTCTAGAGATTTAAGATAACAAAAAGCAAAAAGAGCGCCTGCAACACCACAGTAAAACGCGCTAATAGCAAATGCTTGTACTTTTGTTCTTAATAATGAAACCCCCATAGACTCTGCAGCTATATCCATATCCCTTACTGCCATCCAATTCCTACCAGTGCTTCCCCTTGCCATGTTCATCGCTAGTAAAGTTAAAACCGTGGTAACTGCTAAACATACCAAATACATAGCTAATGGGGTTGTAAATGGTTTTCCTAGGATAACTATGTCTTGTGCAGTTATAATTCCTGAAGAATCGTAGTTTTTAAACCAACCAAATTTATCTATCATCCATATTATAAAAAACTGTGAGGCTAGTGTTGCTACCATGAGATAAATTCCTCTTACTTTCAAACTTGGCAGACCGAACAAAATTCCAAAAGCTGCAGCGATTAAACCTGACACTATTAAAGAGCCTACAAAACCTAGATCTGGTACTCGTAAAATAAGGTTAAACATAGCAAAAGCACCCGCAGCCATAAAGCCAGCAGCACCTAAAGCCAATTGCCCTGTATAACCCATAACAATTTGTTGTCCAATTGTAGCCAATGCTAAACACAACCAAGGTATCAATATTGAAGTGTACCAATATTCTGTTTTGATAAATGTTGGTATTATTATTAAACTCAGTATCATACAAACACCTAAGTTAATTAGGTCCTTTTTTGTATAAGTCATAAAAATTGGTTTCATAAATTAAACTCGCCTAATAATTTTTTCTCCAAATAAACCTTCTGGTCTATATAATAAAAAGAATATTGCTAAAACATATGGAGCCCAACCTTCAATCGCTCCTCCAAAATATGGTCCAATATAAACTTCCAATATTTTTTCTACCGCTCCTATAATTAAGCCTCCTATAATAGCTCCAGGAATAGATGAAAATCCACCTATAATTAATACAGGTAAAGCTTTTAAAGCAAGATCAACGAGCGCAAACTGAACTCCAGCTCTTGCTCCCCACATACACCCAGCAACTAAAGCTACAACTCCTGCAGCTGACCAAACCAAAAGCATTATATGTTTTAAAGGGATACCAATTGAACTAGCTGCTCCTGCATCATCTGCAACTGCTCTTAAACCTAAACCAATTTTGGTATATTTAAATAAAAGAAACAAACCTATTATCATTACAGCCGCAACTAAACCTGCAGTAATATCAAGCGCACTAATAAATAGTTTTAAATTATCTGCAATCCATGGCACTGGAAAGTCTCCTATTCCTAAATCTAATCTTCTAACTTCAACTCCCCAAGCAGCTTGTGCCAGTCCCTCTAAAACGTAACCAAGTCCTATCGTGGCCATTAAAACTGTATCCTCGCTAGCATTCATCAAAGGTCTTAAGACTAGTCTTTCAGTACAAAGACCAACTACAACCATTAAAAGAGCAGCTAAAATGAATGCGAGTACAAAAGGTATATTAAAATCTTGCATGAAACCGCAGAATGCCAATACCGAGAAAAATACCATCGCCCCTTGTGAAAAGTTAAATGTTGCTGAAGCTTTAAAAATAAGAACAAAACCCAAAGCAACTAAAGAGTACATTGTACCGGCGAGTAAACCACCTACAAGTACTTCCATAAAAAATAATAACTCATCAATCATACTTTATCCTAGTGTTCCACTCCTAAGTAAGCATCTATTACTTTTTGGTTTGCCATTATCTCATCTGGTGTCCCATCACCAATAACCTTGCCATAATCAAGCACAACAACTCTATCAGATATATCCATTACTACGCCCATATCATGTTCAATTAAAACCATTGTAGTACCAAGTTCATCATTTACTTTAAGAATAAATCTGCACATATCTCTTTTTTCCTCAACGTTCATTCCGGCCATTGGCTCATCCAATAAAATTATTGAGGAGTCAGTTGCAAGAGCTCGGCCTAACTCAACTTTTTTTTGTAATCCATAAGGGAGTTTTCCAACAGGAGTGTCTTTAATATCTTCTATTTCTAAAAAATTGATTATTTCCTCAGATCTATCTCTGTTTACTTTTTCCTCTTTTTTTACTTTAGGAAGTTGTAAAGCAACTTCGATAAAATTTGTCTTTGTATGGAGTTTACGACCAACTAAAATATTATCTAATACAGACATTCTTTTAAAAAGAGCTAAGTTTTGGAATGTTCTAGAAAGTCCCATTTTAGCCATTATGTTTGGAGTTATGTCGGGTATTTCTTTTCCCCTGAAAGAAACAGTTCCTTTTTGAGGTTTATATATACCATTTATACAATTAAGCATCGAGCTTTTTCCAGCTCCGTTAGGTCCAATTATAGCTCTGACCTCGTGCTCAAGGACATTAAATGAAGTATCAGTTATAGCTTTAACACCTCCGAAAGTGAGTGAAATATTATTTACCTCTAAAATTGGTTTACCTATTTTAAATTTTCTTTCGTATGCCATCTTTAATTACTTCTTTTATTTAAACTTTCTTCTTTAAGGACATCTCTAAAGTTTTTTCTTCCTTTTTTTGATATACCTAAATATAATTCTTTTACTTTATCGTTATTTAATAAACTTTCTGCAGTTCCCTCAAGCATAACCTTTCCTGTTTCAATGATGTAACCATAGTCTGAATTTTTTAACGCAATATTAGTATTCTGTTCAGCAAGTAAAATACTAACTCCTTCTTTTTGATTTAACTCTTTTACAATATTAAATATTTCGGCAACTAATTGAGGTGCTAGACCCATTGTTGGCTCATCTAATAACAACATTTTAGGTTTTGCCATCATCGCTCTCGCTACTGCTATCATTTGTTGTTCTCCACCCGATGTAAATGCTGCTTGACTTTTTCTTCTTTCTTTTAATCTTAAAAAATAACCATAAATTTTCTCTAATTCTTGATCAATATCACTTTTAGATAATTTTCTAGAGTAGGCACCTGAGATTATGTTTTCTTCAACAGTTAAATGACCAAAACACCTTCTTCCCTCTAATACTTGAACCATTCCAAGACCAACCATTTGAGATGGGTTTTGTTTTTGTATTGAATTTCCATCATAGTCGATTGATCCTTTTGTAACTTTACCTCTCTCTGAAGCTAACATAGTGGAGACAGCTTTTAAGGTCGTACTTTTACCTGCTCCATTTGCACCCAATAAAGCAACTACCTTTCCTTTGGGCACTTTTAAAGAAACATCATGTAAAGCTAAAATTACATCATCGTAAGTTACTTCTATATTTTTAATATCTAATATGTTTGCTGAATTATTATTCATTATTTTTTTTACTTTAAATTTTATTAAATGGGAAGTTTGAAATAACCGAAATTATTTAAACTTCCCATTTTTGTGAATGTTAATTGATTAAATTAACTATCCACATTTTTTTGGTGTAATGTTGTTTTCTTTAGCAAACTTAGCTGCAGATGCTTCTACTAGACCTCTAATAAACTTAGGGTCACCTGGAGCTTCCCAACCAGTTACCTGATTGAATTTACTTCCATCCCACTGCATTACAGCAAATTTACCAGCACCCTCATGGTTCTCACATGAAATAGCGAATGGAGCTAACATTCCACCAACTCCAAGCTCTTTAAGTCTAGCTTCGGTCATATTTAAAGCCTCATAACCGTCTCTAAACTCAGCACCAGTCACTGCTTTACCAACTTTGTTATGCATCTTTTGAGCATTTCTCAATGCTTCGATCCACATAACTGCAGCACCTAGTCCTCTATTCCAATAAACTGAGCCAATCCTGTTAGGATCCGCTAAGTTACCTTTTCCTGAACCATATACTTTGTCTTTAATATCTTTAACCAATGGATATTCGCCAGGTAAAGCATTTGCTACAGCATAAGTTCCCTTAGCTGCATCACCTGCTGGATACATATCTTCTTCGGCAGCACCGAAAGTAACATACATCATACGATCTCTTGGAAAATTAATTCTAGCAGCATTAGTCATTGCCGTTGAATTCATTCCTGAACCTGCACCCCAAAAAGTTACCCAATCAGGTTTTTCTCTTCTGATTTGTAGCCATTGAGATTGTTGTTCCAGACCTGGAGGTGGAATTGAAATTTCAACTAATTTCATACCCCAATCGGAAGTAATTTTTCTCATAGCTGGAAGTGGTTCACGACCATAAGCAGAGTCAATATGAAGATGAACAATTTTCTTGCCTTTCATTTTGTCAATACCACCCTCAATTTGAGCCATAAATTTTAATTTTACAGCAATTTGAGACCAATAATGACTTGCTGCGTTAAATACCCAAGGCCAAACTCTTCCATCAGCACCGTCTGTTCTTCCATAACCATATTGGGCTAAAACAACATTGTCTTTTGCCATACGGTTAATAACTGCATAAGCGCCTGGTGTTCCAAGAGTATCAAAAACAACTATTCTTTGACCATCTTTCTCAAGTAATCGCTGATAACACTCAACTGTTTTCACTGCGTTATACTCTGTTTCACATTCTTGCCAGGTAAGCATAACTCCATTCACTCCACCTGTCATATTGACGTAGTTCATATAATCAATTTGTGCCCCGTAGTAACCTGTACCCATTGCAGAGTAAGGTCCAACACGGCTACTAGCTACTGGAAAGTATTGGGTTTCTGCACCAAATACTTTTTGAGGTAAAGCGAGTGAAGAAAATAAAGCTACCACTACTGTTAAAGTAGATGCTAACTTTTTAAATGTTTTTTTTAACATTATCTCTCCTTTTGTTATCTCTCTATGTTTTATTTTCTTATGAGGTATAATCTAATCACATGGCTCTAATTCATGCAATTAATAACCATTCTAGAATTAAAATCACACAACTTATACAAGAATTATATAGATCATAGGTTGAATAATTAAAATTTTATTTGATAATTTAATTTAATCGGTGTGGTAAATATTTAAATGAAAAATCTTGAATTTAAAAAAGCTTTTATAGCAGGAATATTTTCAATAATTACAATTGGTTGTTTAACATTATTAACTTACAAAACTGAATTCGGTTTGTTTCTTGTTGCTTCTTTTGGTTCAACTATGGTTTTGTTGTTTGGATATCCGGAAAGTCCATTTGCTCAACCTAAAAATATTTTTTTCGGCCATTTATTGACTGCATCGGTAGGTGTATTTTTTGTAAATCTTATTCCTTTTCCAATTTTTATTACTATCCCATTAGCAGTAGGAATAGGAATTTTTTTAATGATACTATTTAGTGTGACCCATCCACCCGCAGG
>CACLEQ010000021.1:0-9932 GCA_902605995.1 uncultured Pelagibacteraceae bacterium | reverse complement strand
CTGGAGCTAGAGTATCTATGCCAGGCATGATGGATACAATTCTTAATCTTGGTTTAAATGATAAGACAGTAATTGGTTTAGCAAAAAAGACCTCAAATGTAAGATTTGCCAAGGATAGTTATAGAAGATTTATACAAATGTACAGCAACGTAGTTTTGGATGTAGAAAATTATCATTTTGAAGAACTAATTGAAAACTATAAATTAACAAAAGGGGTTTTATTAGACACAGATTTAGATGAAAATGATTGGAGTGGCTTAATAAATGATTTTAAAAAAGTTGTGAAAGAAAAAACTAAAAAAGAATTTCCTCAAGATGTTAATCAACAATTATTTGGAGCGATAAGCGCAGTATTTCTTTCATGGGAAAGTAACAGAGCAAAAATTTATAGAAAATTAAATAAAATTCCATCTGAATGGGGAACTGCTGTGAATGTACAATCAATGGTATTTGGAAATATGGGTAATGATTGTGCTACAGGTGTTGTTTTTACAAGAAATCCCTCTGATGGGTCTAATAATATTTATGGTGAATATTTAATTAATGCTCAAGGGGAAGATGTTGTAGCTGGAACTAGAACTCCACAGTACATAACTAAAAAAGCAAAAAAAGAGGCCAAGGTCAAAGAGCTTTCAATGGAAGAGTCTATGCCAAAAGTTTACGAAGAATTATTAAAGATTTTAAGAAAATTAGAAAAGCATTATAGAGATATGCAGGATGTAGAGTTTACAGTTGAAAATAAAAAACTTTGGATCTTACAAACTCGTTCTGGTAAACGAACATCAAAATCAGCTGTTAGAATTGCAGTTGATATGGTAAAAAAAAAACTGATTGATAAAAATGAAGCTATTTTAAGAATAGATCCTAATTCTTTAGATACTTTACTACACCCTACTCTGGATGAAAAAAGCTCTTTTGAGGTGATCGCTAATGGATTACCAGCGTCTCCGGGCGCTGCTAGCGGTAAAGTAGTTTTTACATCTGAAGACGCAGAAAGGTTAAATAATATGATGCAAGATACAATTTTAGTGAGAGTAGAAACTTCTCCTGAGGATATTCAAGGTATGCACGCAGCGAAGGGAATTTTAACAGCACGAGGGGGTATGACTAGTCATGCCGCAGTAGTTGCAAGAGGAATGGGAAGACCTTGTGTATCTGGTTCTAGTGAAATTGATATAAATCAGGAGAAAAAAATTTTCAAAACATCTTCAGTAGAGGTAAAGGAAGGTGATACAATTACAATTGATGGTTCAACAGGAAGAATAATTTTAGGTAATGTTCCAACAATAAAACCAGAAATTTCTGGAGACTTTTCGAAATTAATGGGATGGGCAGACAATATAAGAAAGTTGAAAGTTCGAACAAACTCCATTAATAAATGATTAGTTTTTAATAATTTAGATGTTGTTTTACAATAATAAAACTCACCTTTTTCAGTTTTTTTTTTAAATAAATTTTTTTTTTCTATTTTGTTTGACCTTAAAAAACCTTCCAAAGCTTGCTCTGGGGCATCTACCTTTGGCCCTCTAATTTCTTTAGATAATATTCTTATTTGCCTATCTAGACCTTCAAATACTATGATTAATCTGTTAGGTGTAGATAGTGAAAAACTTTTTTTTGATTTAATAGACTTTTCTAAAAAAAATCTTTGAAATTGATCTAAAAGCTTCTCACGTAAATTTTTTTGAAGACCTGCAGGAATTTCTTCACTAAATAGCTCTAAAAAAAATTCTGACATTTTATGTTTGCGACTCTACCCAAATTGCAGCAGCTTGTTTTGTAACTTCTCTTATTCGACCAATATATTCTGCTCTTTGAGCAACACTAATAGCTCCACGAGCATCTAATACATTAAATACATGGCTTGCTTTCAAACATTGATCGTATGCAGGTAAAGATATATTTTTTTTAACTAATGATTTTGCCTCACTCTCATGCATCTCAAATATTTTAAATAAATTTTCTGTATTAGCGTAATCAAAGTTATAAGCTGAAAACTCTTTTTCTGATTGATGAAAAACTTCTCTATATTCAATACCTTCATCATTCCAGACTAGATCATAAACATTTTTTTTCTGTTGGGTAAACATGCAAATTCTTTCAAGACCATAAGTTATCTCTACTGATACTGGTTTACATTCGAAACCTGCCATTTGTTGAAAATATGTGAATTGAGATATTTCCATTCCATCACACCATACTTCCCATCCGAGACCAGCAGCTCCTAGAGTTGGGCTTTCCCAGTCATCTTCGACAAATCTAATATCATGGTCTTTATGATTAATTCCTATTATCAACAAACTGTTTAAAT
This sequence comes from uncultured Pelagibacteraceae bacterium, assembly GCA_902605995.1. Classification (GTDB taxonomy): domain Bacteria; phylum Pseudomonadota; class Alphaproteobacteria; order Pelagibacterales; family Pelagibacteraceae; genus Pelagibacter. Next base: position 7,621 of record CACLEQ010000021.1, on the reverse strand, counting down.
AAAGTTTTTTAATATTTAGTGGAGAAGGTTTTATTATAACTTGAAATTGATAATAATGCTGAAGTCTATTTGGATTATCTCCATATCTTCCATCAGTAGGTCTTCGTGAAGGTTGAACGTAAGCTGCTTTCCACGACTTAGGTCCAAGTGATCTTAAAGTTGTAGCTGGGTGAAATGTTCCAGCTCCAACTTCCATATCATAAGGTTGTAAAATTACACATCCATTTTTACTCCAAAACTTTTGTAGATTAATAATTGTATCTTGAAAGGTTTGAAATTTTGGTTTTTTTTTAATTTTTTTAGAGGCCATATTTTTGCCAAACTGATTTTTCCTCTAATATATTTGCCAATTGATCAACTTGGTCATTTGAAGACGATAGTTTTTTACTAAGCCAACTTTTTGATTTTTCAAATTTTTTAATAACAACATCCTCTCCAAATTTTTCTCTTAATATCTGACTTGCATTTCCTATCTCATCTATCAAACCAAGATCTTTGGCTTTTTTACCTGACCAAAATTCACCTGAAAATAATTCTACCTCAGATTTTTTAAGTTTTGATGACCTACTTTTTTCAACCACCTCTATGAAATCTTTATGTAAATCTAATTGAATGTTTTTCAATCTTTCGATGTCTTCCTTTTTTTCATCTAGAAATGGGTCCAATGTACTTTTATTTTTCCCAGCAGTATGCACTCTTCTCTCAACACCTATCTTTTTTATCAATTCTGTAAAACCAAAAGAAGAGTAAATGACTCCTATCGAGCCTATTATTGAGCTTGAGTTCGCATAAATTTCATCGCCAGCACATGCTATTAGATATCCTCCTGAGGCTGCTACATCTTCAGCAAAAACTATTACTTTTTTTTTATTTTTTTTTGCCTGTTGTCTAATTAAGCTATAAATTAAATGTGATTGGACAGGAGAGCCTCCGGGAGAGTTTATTGTAATAGCGATACATGGTGCTTTTTTAACTGAAAAAGCTTTTGAAATAATCTCCTCTTGACCAGAAAAATCTATACCTTGTTTAAATTTTCCTACATTACCAATTACACCAATTAATTTAATATGTGGAATAATTTTTTTCTTTTTAAAAAAAGAGAACATTTTTTATATTTATAGAATTTTTTTGTGAAATTAAAGACACCTTATAATTGAAGATTCGGGTGCGTCAATTGATAAGTATCAAAAGCAATCTATTATACTAATTTGCTCGATAAATGGGAAGTGTCATACAATTAAAAAACAAAATTAATAATTCATATTTTCAACTTAAAAATTCAGTTGAAGATAAATTAATGTTAGTTGAGGAAAAAATCAAATCAAAATTAGAGAGCAAAATTGAGTTAGTTCAAAAAATGACAAACTATCATCTTGATACAGGTGGCAAAAGGTTGAGAGCTTTACTAACTCTGGGCTCTGCAAAATTATGTGGTTATGCAAAAGGAACCAGAGATATAAATTTAGCTGCTTGTGTTGAACTTATTCACTCAGCAACTTTAATGCATGATGATGTTATAGACAATGGATCTATTAGAAGGGGTAAAAAAACTTTAAACAAAGTTTGGGATAACCATTCTTCTGTTTTAGTTGGAGATTATTTGCTTAGTAGATGTTTTGAAATGATGGTAGATGATGGAAATATCGAAGTCTTAAAATTATTATCTTCAACTTCCTCTAAAATTGCACAGGGTGAAGTTCTTCAATTACAACATAGAGGTGAGGTAGATATGTTGGAAGAAACTTACCTGAGAATTATTTCAGCAAAAACTGCAGAATTGTTTGCTGCAGCTACCAAGGTTGGTGCAATTTTGTCAGACATGAAAACAAAGGAAAAAGAGGCTTTAGAATTTTATGGTAGAAATTTAGGTTTAACATTCCAAATAGCTGATGATACTTTAGATTATAATTCAGAGTCAAAATTATTTGGGAAAAAAATTGGAAAAGATTTTTATGAAGGAAAAATTACTCTACCAATAATTTTGTTATTTCAAAGAGCAAATTTAAAAGAAAAAGGAAACCTTAAAGATATATTTTTAAAAGAAAAAAGAAGTGAAAGTAATTTTAACTATACATTATCTTTAATCAAACAATATGAAATTATTAAAGAATGTTATCAAAAAGCAAATCATTACATAAATCTAGCATCAAACTCATTATCAATATTTAAAAATTGTGAAGAAAAAAATATTTTTGAAAATTTAACCTCGTTTAGTTTGTCTAGAGATTTTTAAGGACTTAAAAGACTTTTTGTCCAACTACCTCTTTTGTCTAAAGAGTATTTTAATCTTTCATGAATTCTATTATCTCCGTCTAACCAAAATTCGATTGTTGAAGGTATCAAATTCCAACCAGACCAATGGCTTGGTCTAGGTACATTATCTTTATCATTATATTTTTTTTTATACTTCTCCAAGGCTTCTAGAAGTTCATTTCTATTTTGAAGAATGCTACTTTGTTTTGAGGCCCAGGCACCTATTCTACTATCATATGCTCTAGATTTAAAATATTCATCAGCAGTTTTATCATCTACTTTTTTTAATTTTCCAACTATTCTTATTTGTCTTAGTAAACTTTTCCAATGAAAGCACATTGTAGCATTTGGATTTTCTTTGATTTCATTTCCTTTTTGACTATCTAAATTTGTATAAAAAACAAATCCGTTTTCACTGTGACCTTTGAGAAGTACCATCCTTACTGAGGGAACGCCCTCTTTATTTGCAGTACCAAGTGCTAAAGCATTTGGATCATTAATTTCTTTTTTTTTAGCCTCCTCAAACCATTTTTGAAATAATTCAAAAGGGTTATCTAGATCTAAAAAGCATTTATTTATCCCTAGTGAATTTTTTTGATTCATAATTTAAACAAAATAATCTATACAATATAAATAATGTCATTTAATACTTTTGGAAAGACTTTTCGTTTCACAACTTGGGGAGAGTCACATGGTCCAGCCATTGGTTGCATTATTGATGGGTGTCCACCATTAATATCATTAAAAGAAGCCGATATTCAAAAAGAATTAAACAAGCGAAAACCTGGCCAATCTAAATTTACTACTCAAAGGAAGGAAAGTGACAGAGTTCAAATTCTTTCAGGAGTTTTTGAGGGAAAAACGACAGGAACACCAATATCATTAATAATTTACAATGAGGATATGCGTTCAAAGGATTATGATGATATTAAAGATAAGTTTAGACCTGGACATGCTGATTTCACATATTTTAAGAAATATGGAATAAGAGACTATAGAGGCGGGGGTAGATCATCTGCCAGAGAAACAGCAGCAAGAGTAGCAGCGGGTGCTGTGGCAAAAAAAGTTTTAGAAAATAAATTAGGAAAAAAATTTAAAATCTCCGGAGCTGTAACCCAACTTGGAATATTAGGATGTGATACAAATAAATGGGATGATAAAGTAATTTCTAAAAACCCATTTTTTTGCCCAGATAAATCAATGTTAAAAATTTGGGAAAAATACTTATTAAGTATTAGAAAAGCTGGTTCGTCGTGTGGGGCGATAATCGAAGTAAGAGCAAATGGTATTCCCGCTGGATTAGGAGCACCTATATATTCAAAATTAGATTCTGACATAGCATCAGCTTTGATGAGTATAAATGCCGTGAAAGGAGTTAATATCGGCTCAGGTATGAACTCAGCACAATTGTCAGGTGAAGAAAATTCAGATGAAATTTTTCAAAATAGAAAAAAAACAAAATTTAAATCGAATAACGCTGGTGGTATTCTAGGGGGTATTTCTTCAGGCCAAGAAATAATTGTTTCTTTCGCTGTAAAGCCAACTTCATCAATTTTAAAAAGTAGAAAAACAATTAATAAGTTTGGAAAGAATACAAGTATATCAGTAAGAGGTAGACATGATCCATGTGTAGGTATTAGAGCTGTGCCTGTAGGTGAAGCAATGCTATCGTGTGTTTTATTAGATCATTATCTTCTGCATAAAGCTCAGTGTGGTTAGTTTTTTATTTTTGTTTTTTCAAAACTATATTAGAATTGAGTAAATCTAAAACTTTCTCCTCAATTGAAACTGAGTCAAGATTTGCCAATTTATACATTTTGTCTGGAGTATCTTGATCAATAAAAATATCTGGTAATGTTAATGATCTAAATTTTAAATTAGAGTCCATTAAACCTTTTTTGGTCAAAAAATTCACCACATGAGATCCAAAACCACCGATTGAGCCCTCCTCAATGGTCATTATCGCTTCATGAGTTGTAGCTAATTGCCAAATTAGGTTTTCATCTAAAGGTTTTGCAAATCTGGCATCAACAACAGTTATTAGTACACCTTTTTTTGATAAACTTTCTGCAGCTTTCAAAGTCTCGTTCAATCTTGCTCCAAAATTCAGGATTGCTAATTTTTTTCCTTCTTTAATAATTTTTGACTTCCCTATCTCGATTTTTTCATTTATTGGTGGCAGGATAGAACCTAATCCTGTTCCTCTTGGATATCTGAATGCACAAGGTCTATCATTAATCTCGGTTGAGGTATTAATCATTCTTACAAGCTCAGCTTCATCACTTGCTGCCATAACAATAAAATTTGGTAAAGTGGTTAAATAAGTTGTGTCAAAACTTCCAGCATGTGTTGGTCCATCAGCACCAACAAGTCCTGCTCTATCAATTGCGAATCTAACAGGTAAACTTTGAATTGCCACATCATGAACTACTTGATCATAAGCCCTTTGAAGAAAAGTAGAATAAATAGCCGCGTAGGGTTTAAAATTTTCAGTCGCTAAACCTGCGGCAAATGTAACAGCATGTTGTTCTGCGATTCCAACATCGAAAGTCCTATCTGGAAATTCTTTACGAAAAATATCTAGACCAGTACCGTCAGGCATTGCTGCTGTAATAGCCACAATTTTACTATCCTTTTTAGCATGTTGAATAAGAGTATTTGCAAAAACTTTTGTATATGAAGGTAATTTGCTTGAGCTTTTTAATTGTTCACCAGTTTCAACATTAAATTTTGATACTCCATGATAATTATCCTTTGCCTTCTCTGCGAAAGTATAGCCTTTTCCTTTTTTTGATTTAATGTGAATTAAAATTGGTCCTTGATGTTTAGAGTCTTTAGCGTTTTTTAAAATTGGAATTAACGAATTTAAATCATGACCATCTATTGGACCAATATAATAAAATCCAAGTGAACTGAACAAAGTTCCACCTGTAACGGCCGATCTAAGTAAATCTTCTGCTTTACCAGCTTTTGCACTAAATCTTTTTGAAAAGGCTGACATAATTAATTTAATAGTTTCTCTTAGACTAAAATAAATCTTTCCTGAAAATATTTTTGCTAAATATGTGCTCATTGCCCCTACTGGTCTATCAATTGACATATCATTATCATTAAGAATTACGATCATCTTAGTTTTTGAGGCACCAGCATTATTCATAGCCTCATATGCCATTCCTGCACTAATTGCACCATCACCAATTACTGCAATTACATTTTCAGATTTATTAGAAAGTTTATTTGCTTCTGCAATACCTAGTGCTGATGAAATTGATGTTGAGCTGTGCGCAGCACCAAAAGGATCATACTCACTCTCTGATCTTTTTGTAAATCCAGAAAGACCATTTCCTTGTCTTAGAGTTCTTATTCTATCTTTTCTTCCAGTTAAAATTTTATGTGGATAACACTGATGACCTACATCCCAAATTAATTTATCATTAGGTGTATTAAAAATATAATGTAGAGCAATAGTCAATTCTACCACTCCAAGACTTGCTCCCAAATGACCACCAGTCACTGAAACAGCATCAATCATTTCCTCTCTCAATTCGTCAGCAACTTTTTGTAGTTTTGACTCAGGTATTTTTTTTAAATCTGATGGAAAATTAATTTCATCTAATAGTTCATATTTCTTTTTCATTTATTCCTATTCAAAATATAATTCAGTGTTTCAGACAAATTTCTAGATTTAGATCCATATTTTTTTAATTTACCATTTATTTTTAAAATTAAATTATCAGCGTATCTAATAGTATTTTTATATCCTAGTAAACTAATTAGAGTTGCTTTTCCTTTTTTTTTATCCTTACCAGTTTTTTTTCCTGCAATAAGTAGACTTCCTTTATAATCGATTAGGTCATCAGCAACTTGAAATAATAGACCTATATCAGCACCAATATTTTCAAATTTCTTAATATCATTTTTACTTTTTTTCTTAATAATCAATGGTGCCACACAGCAAAAACTAAAAAGTTTCCCAGTTTTTTTAATTTCCATATCTTCAATCTTTTTTTGAGAAATTTTCTTACGTTCATAATTTAAATCTAAATATTGTCCTCCTGCTATTCCAAGATGACCCGAAGTTTCAGAAATTTTATTAATTAAATCAATCTTAATCTTTTCATTAACTCTCAAGTCATTATGACTTAAAATTTCAAAAGCCATTGTTAAAAGTGAATTTCCAGCTAAAACAGCCGTAGCCTCTCCAAATTTAATATGTGCAGACGGTTTTCCTCTTCTTATAGAGTCGTCATCCATACAAGGTAAATCATCATGTATTAACGAATACGCATGGATACATTCAACTGCAGCACCGATAATGATAAGTGTTTTATAATCTAATTTAAATAGAGATCCAATATCGATTAAAATTTTTGATCTTATTTTTTTTCCTCCAGAAAATAGACCGTATTTCATTGCAACTATTAAGTTTGATTTTTTTTGTTTAACAATGAATCTTCTTAAAAATAAATTTGTATCTTTAGCAATTTTACTTAATTTTCTTTTTATCATTTTTTTGGTTAATTATTGATATTTTTTCTTTTGATTTCCCACTAATTTCTTTAATATTTTTTTTAAATGTTTTCTCAATTATATTATTAAGTTTGATTAAATTTTTATACTTGTCTATAGAGTTCCCTAAATCCTTTTGATTTTCTAATTCTTCAATCATCTTATTCGCCTCAATAGTTAGTTCCTCTAGAGATAATGAATTATAATCGTTTGGTAAATTTTTATCTTTCATATAATACTCTCAAATAATACATGAAAATTAATCTTGCAAATATTAAAAAAGCAAAGAAACTCCTTAATAATAGCGAGTGTATTGCTATACCTACCGAAACTGTTTATGGAATAGCAGGGAATGCGTATTCTGATATAGCATGTAAAAAAATATTCAATTTAAAAAAAAGGCCGATGAATAACCCTCTAATAATTCATTATTACGATTTAAAAAAATTAAGAGGTGATTGTGATTTAAATAATGATTTCCTAAAATTATATAAAAGATTTTGTCCTGGGCCAATAACATTTATTTTGAATCAAAAAAAAACATCAAAAATTTCAAAAGTTGCAACAAATCAAAAAAGTACACTTGCTGTGAGATTTCCAAAACATCCTGTAGCAAGAAAGCTGTTGAAATATTTAAAATTTCCTATTGCAGCACCTAGTGCAAACATTTCTTCTAGAATTAGCGCAGTAACTTCCTCAGATGTAAAAGTCGATTTTGGAAAAAAAATTAAGTATATACTTGAAGGTGGGAGATCTGCAGTTGGGATTGAGTCAACAATTATTGATCTCAGAAAAAAACCTACAATTCTAAGATTGGGTGGTTTAGAAGTTGAAATTATTCAAACAATATTAAAAAAAA
>CACLEQ010000020.1:0-10135 GCA_902605995.1 uncultured Pelagibacteraceae bacterium | reverse complement strand
GTTCCGTAAATATTTCCTGAATTAGTCGATGATGTCCCGCCAGTACTACAAACAGTTGCTAAATCTGTTTCTGATTCACCTGATTCTCCTGATAGAAAATCAGCAAAAACAGCAGAGCCTGAACTTGGGTCTTTACTAGCCAAGGCATCCTCAGCAATCATATTAGTCAAAAAATTTGCTTTAGTTCTCTCACCCGAGGTATGAATCGATTGGACAGAATAATTTGTCATTTGCAGAATAGCTATAAAACCAATGCCAATTACTGCAGTAGAAACTAATGCCTCTAACAGGGAAACACCTTTAATATTAGAGTTTGTTTTTTTCATTTTAATTTTTCCAATTCCCTGTTATTTCACCACTTTTTTTTTTAGCTTGCCACTTATATTTTGATAAATTTCCAAATCGAGACCATTTTATAACCCACGAATACAATTGTTCATCGTCAGAAGTCATCTTTGGCTCGGGATCTGGAAATTCGTATTGCTCACCAGCTGAATAAGGGGAGTCAACATTGCAATTATCTGTTCTATCTTTTGCACAAAAATAAATAAAATTATAAGGCTCACCTGTCGATGTATCTGAGGTAAGGTCCCCCTTCGCTTTATAATATTTCCCGTTTCTAGAAAAACAAATTGCACTCTCATCTGTTATGTTGGTATCAACATTTTCAACTTTAATATTATAAACTAATGCTCCTAATTCTTCTGAAGGAGACTTACTAGGTGTTACTGTCCAAAAATCGTCATCGGTTAATGTGCATTTTTCTGCTTCATCTGCTGGATCATTCCACGAGTCGGAGTTATCATTAATTCTTGTAGCTAGCTCCTCCATAGTCACACCCCTAGACTCAACTTTTAAATCATCATCATCAAATTCAAATTTTACTTGAACAAAGGCAAATGTGCCTCTTTCAGTTTGTACATGTATATTTTTTATTAAGGCGTATATTCGATCAACATCTTGACGAACTTTTCTCTCTTTATTCCACTCTGAAAAATTTGGATAAGCAACTGCTGAAATGATTCCAATAATTGCTAAAACAACTAATAATTCAAGAAGTGCAAAACCGTTATTATTCTTTTCCTGCTCCAGCATCAATTTTTCCAGCCTTAACTAATTCCTCTAATGATTTAGTCATAGTAATCATACCATCTTTTACAGCTGTTTGCATTATGCTTGGTATTTGATGTATCTTAGCCTCTCGAATTAAATTTTGTATGGGAGCTGTACATTTCATAACCTCAAAAGCTCCGCAACGACCTTGGCCATCTTTTGTTTTGAGAAGTCTTTGTGTCACAACCATCTTTAAAGAGGTAGAAATTTGCGCTCTTATTTGAGCTTGTTGCTCTGGAGGAAATACATCAATTATTCTATTAATAGTATTTGGGGCTCCACTTGTATGTAATGTACCAAAAACTAAATGTCCTGTTTCAGCAGCTGTTAGTGCTAAGGAAACAGTTTCTAAATCTCTCATTTCTCCGACTAAAATAACATCTGGATCCTCACGAAGCGCAGCTTTTAAAGCAGTTGCAAAAGTCTGAGTTTGCTTTCCAACTTCTCTGTGGGAAACTATACTTTTTTGATCTTTATGAATAAACTCAACAGGGTCTTCAACTGTAATAATGTTTGCTGTACGAGTTTTATTAATTTCATTTACAATAGCAGCAAGAGTAGTCGACTTACCTGAACCTGTTGGGCCTGTAACTAAAACAAGACCTTTATGCATGTCTATAATATCATAAAGAACTGGTGGCAAATCAAATTGATCCATTTCAGGTATGACGCTTTCAACCCTTCTTAATACAGCTGCAGGTCCGTTAATTGTTTTATAAAAATTTGCTCTAAACCTTAAACCACTTAAAGTAACCGAAGAGTCTAGTTCGTGTGTATCATTAAATTTTTTCATTTCAACTTCATTACAATTTGTTGAAATTAAATCTTGTAAGTCTTGAGCTTTCACCACTACGTCTGGTATTTTGTGTATTTCACCAGTTTGTCTAAAAGCTAAAGGCCATCCAGTTCTAATATGGAAGTCAGAAATTTTTTTATTATTTTTTGCTAACTCTTCTAATTTTTCAAACATCGTCGTTATGTATTTTTAATATTTAAAATTTTAATTCAATAAACTCATTATACATAAATTTTTCAAATAAAATTATTAGTTTTAAAGGAATATTACAATACAACTTCAGATAGTAAGAGACCAAATTGGTTTTTAAAGCAAAATATCAATAGTAAATTGATAGACACTTTTAAAATTTTCTAATAAATTTTAAATTTATAAATGAGTACAGAGAACATCAAATCAAAAAGATACGACGAAATAATTACTAGCTCAAATATAAATTCATATATTGGGGAACGCTTACGAGATATTTCGAATGAAAACAAAAGTTTAGGCTATTGGAAACTTTATGACAAAAGTGATCCCAAAGAAAATGGAGACCAAATTAGAGCTGTGTTTGGTATATGTTTTATGATTGGCGTTCTTTTTACCTTGGGTTGTTATTCTTTCTTTGGTTGATTAGTCCTTTACTTTCCAATCTGTTGGAAAGGTAACATAATTAACTTGAATACATCTTCTTTCTTTGACAATTTTTTTTTTTTCCATCCCGTGCCAGGTATTTGGGCCGCTAGTAAATAAATAACCGTAATTATGTTTGTAAGGAACTGTTTTTACTTTTTCTAACTTGTCATTATAAAAATCTGTTCCTAAATCCTCAGACTCATTTGCCTTATTAATAAAAATTAAACCTGACATTAATTTTTCTTTAATATCACAATGAGGCTTTAACCAAAAACCCTCACGATCACATATAACTTCAACTCGAACATAAGAATTGGATAAATCTTTATTGATCATTTTTGAAATTGCATAGTATGTCTCTTGAGATTGTAGTTCCTCTATAAATTTTACTAAGTGTGGAAATGACGATGAATTTTCTTTATTTACAAAACATCTAAATTTTAAAGCTTTACCACCTGTAGCAATCCCTGAACGAAATTCTGCACCACCATCATCTATCGCTCTAGTGCCATCATATGTAAGATTGTGTTTACTGACATCTGGTATATCTGCATTAATTATCTCTTCAATGGCTTGGTCACTTAAAGCATTGTTATATTCCCAATGGTCAAAAGGAAATTCATGTTTTTGTGAGTGATTTAAGATGGAATTAAGAAAAGTCATACTCTTTATATTTGTTCTTTATATAACCTGATATCCTATCAGTTTCATTAAGTTTCTCATAGGTCCACTCATCCAACGAATCCCCTAGATTCTTAATAATATTCAAATCTTTAAACAATTTAAAAAATTTCTTAAATCTATTATTTTTTTTTATATTAGGCATTTGTGCAACATAAATGGGTTTTCCAGTTATTGCAGCCTCGGAAATCATTGAAGTAGAATCGCAAGTAACAACAATTTGATTAGCTAATTTTAATGAGGAAAGGTAAGCTTTTTTGTCTATATCCATAATGATTATTTGATTTTCATCAAAAAAATTTTTTGCCTTTTCAATAATATTTTTCGGGGTCCTCATCGATGGAATAAAAATCAATTGAAAACCATTATTTATGAAAACATTTTTTATCTTAATAAATATTTGTTCTAAGACAGACTCATTATAATCATAATATTTATTCGGACCGCCAATAATTAAAGTTACTATCTTATCTTTGTTTACTCTTTGTTTTAAATAATCAGCGCTTTCATTTAACTCACTATTTCTCAAATAATGAATTGCTCCTTTGCTGGTGATTACATTTTCACCTACCAATCCATCGTGCTCAGGTGCTACAATTAAATCAAAATTTTTTAATGCAACTTTAGGGTCTTGAATATGAATATTCATAATTTTATCTTTAAACATTCTTTTTAGATAAATTGACGGGATAACGCTTTTTCTTCCACAAGAAATAATAATATTAAAATTTAAATCAATTTTATTTTTAAAAACAAAGCTTTTAATTGGAGTGAGTTGTGGAGGAATCAAACTCCAAAAATTATTAAGTTCAATTTTTTCGTGTATAAAATCAAGATCAAGTCCTTTGGCTAATCCCTCTACTTGGCTGATCATACCGTGCATACCCTCGGTCAATAATAAACCTTTTAATTTAGTCATTTATCACTATATAGCTTTCATATGAGTCAAAATCCAACTAAACACACAAAAGTGTTGATAATTGGATCTGGTCCAGCTGGATATACAGCTGCAGTTTATGCTGCAAGAGCAATGCTAAAACCAATATTAGTTCATGGCTCTCAGCCAGGTGGTCAATTAACAACAACAACCGATGTTGAAAATTATCCAGGTTTTGCAGATGTAATCCAAGGTCCGTGGTTAATGGATCAAATGAAAGATCAAGCTAAAGCTGTTGGCACTGAGATGATTGAAGATCATATATCTTCTGTAAATTTAAAATCTAAACCATTTGAAGCATCAGGTGATAATGGTCAGAAATATACTGCGGATAGCATAATTATTTCAACAGGTGCTCAGGCAAGATGGTTAAATTTAAAATCTGAACAAGAATTTAGAGGATTTGGTGTCTCTGCTTGCGCAACTTGTGACGGTTTCTTTTTTAAAAATAAAGAAGTCGCGGTAGTCGGCGGAGGTAATGCTGCTGTTGAGGAAGCAATGTTTTTAACAAAATTTGCCTCAAAAGTTAAACTAATTCACAGAAGAGATGAATTAAGAGCTGAAAAATTGCTTCAAAAAAAATTAATGGATAATAAAAAAATAGAAATAGTCTGGGACAGTGTGGTTGAAGACGTTGTAGGAGATCAAAATCCAAAAAATTTAAAAGGTATTAAAATTAAAAATGTAAAAACAAATAAAATTGAGGAATTAAAGTTAGATGGTCTCTTTATTGCAATCGGACACGATCCTGCAACTCAATTGTTTAAAGATCAATTGAAAATGGATAATGAGGGGTATTTAATTACAAAACCTGACTCTACCGAGACCAATGTACCTGGAGTTTATGCTGCGGGGGACGTAAAAGATAAAACTTTTAGGCAAGCTGTAACTGCTGCTGGAATGGGCTGTATGGCTGCCCTTGAAGCAGAAAAACATTTATCCTCAAAATAAATGTTTGATAAGTTTTAATTTAAGTGAAAAATAATTTACACGTTTTCTTAGGTGCAACTGTAGCTGATGCGGCAGCAAGACCTTTGCATTGGGTTTATAATCAAAAAAAACTATTTTCTTATATAAAAGGAAAGAAAGATTTTTCTTTTTTAAAAAAAAATAAAAGCCCTTTTTATAATATCAAAACTGGAAAAGTTTCTGGCTATAATGAAATTGGTCAGGTCATGTTTAAAACATTAATTGAAGGTCATCGTAATGTAGATGAAAGATTTAAAAAAAATATTACTAAAAACTTTGGTCCAGGAAGTATCTATTGGAAAAATCTTAAATTAAGATCGAAATATAGAAAAGTTAAAGATTGGAGAGGAATAATTAAAGGACCTTGGATACACCAAAATGTTATTGAAACAGTTAAAAACATAAAGGCTAAAAAAAAAATAACTGGTGGGATTAAAGTAAACGAGTCTGATGGTTATTGTGCTGCCCTACCCTACTTTTTATATGGTTATGACTTCAATAATTTAAAAAAAATCATTTCTACAGTCACAGTCTCAAAAATAAGTATGAAGTATGCTTTAGCCAAGTTTCATTTAATAGACTTAGCTTTAAAGGGTGCGAAGGATCCCATAAATGAATTTATCATAAAATTTAAGAAAAATTCATATTTTAAAAATATTGTTGAAGATATTAAAAAAGTTAAAAAGTTGAAATCAAAACCTCATCCGATAGTAGTGAAAAAATTAGGAATGGCATGTAGTTATCCTGGAACTTTTAATAGTTCAATTCACTCAATTATTAACTCAATGAATTATAAGGAGGCTGTTTTAAGAACTATAAAAGCTGGTGGCTGTAATTGTTCAAGAGTAAACTTTATAGGAGCCTATTTTGCAGCCTTGAAAGGAGTTGATTCTATTCCAGAATCATGGATAAAAAAAACAGATCCAGCAGAAAAGATATTAAACCAGAGATAATATAATTTTAAATTTCAGGAATTATTTAATTCTTCAATTTCATTAGACTCAAAAATATTTTGTTGAAAATCATTGTTTGCTATTTTTATCATTGCTTTAGCTACCGTATCTGAATGAATTGGTCTTATCTTTTTAAAAGGTCCTAAGAGTAATGGTGAAATTAATCTAAAAATAAAAATTCCCAATCTTTCACCTACTCTATTTTCTTTTCTATTTCCCATTAAAAATGAAGGTCTCATTATTCCAAGTTTTGAAAAATTAAGTCTTTTTAATTCTTCCTCTACCAATCCTTTAAATTTTAAATAATCTCCAGAACTTGTAGAGTCTGCATATCCAGAGGAAACAAAAAAAAATGATTTTACCAAATTTAATTTTGCTATTTGTGCAATCTTTTTAGGTATATCAAGTTCTACTCTTTTATATTCATCTTTATCTGGCGAATTCTTTTTCGTTGTACCAATACAAAAAAAACAATCGTCACCTTTAATATCTTCTTTATAATTTTCTAAATTTTGAAAATCTGTTTTAATAATTTCTAATTTGTCATCATTAATTTGAAGTTCATTACGAACAAATACTTTAATCTTTGTGTAATTATTATCTAGAATTAATCTATTGAGAAGATGTCCTCCAATTAATCCTGATGAGCCAAATATTAAGGCTGTTTTCACTTTCTAACCCAAACCATCACAAAAAGATTTTATTCTTTGCATGGCTTTTTTTAATTGTTGCATTGATGTAGCGTAGGAAATTCTAAAGTATCCTTCTAAACCAAATGCCGATCCTTGAACAACTGCAACATTAGATTTTTCGAGAAGATTTCTTACAAAATCAGTGTCAGTTTTTAATTTTGTTTTTTTATTCAAAAGTCCTTTGCAACTTGGAAAGACATAAAATGCACCATTAGGTTTTAAACAGCTGATACCTTTAATACTATTTAAACTTTTAACTACAAAATCTCTTCTCTGTTTAAACGCATCAGATCGCTTTTTGATAAAATCTTGTTTCCCATTCAAGGCTTCAACTGCAGCTGCTTGACTTATAGAAGAAGGGTTTGAAGTAGATTGTGATTGAATTTTGCCGATAGCTTTAATTATATCTTTTGGACCTGCAGCATAACCTATTCTCCATCCAGTCATTGCATAAGATTTACTAACTCCATTCATAGTTAGTATTCTATCTTTTAGTTTCGATAATTGTGCAATTGTAAAAAAGTTGAAATTATCATATCTAACATGTTCATAAATATCATCACTCAAAATATAAACTTTTTTATTTCTTATTAGGACTTTAGCTAAATCTTGAATTTCTTTTTTTGAGTAACCTGCGCCTGTTGGATTAGACGGCGAATTAAGAATAACCCATTTGGTTTTTTTGGAGATTGCTTTTTTGAGTTTTTTTGCTGTTAGTTTAAAACCCTCTTGTTCAGTGCACTTTACTATTTTTGGCTTTCCACCAGCTAATAAAACCATATCAGGATAAGAAACCCAGAAAGGTGCTGGAATGATAACTTCATCCCCTCTATTTAAAGTCGCCATAAAGGTATTGTAGAGAACTTGTTTTCCCCCCGTACCAACAGTTATTTGATCAATTTTATAATGAAGATTATTTTCTCTTTTGAATTTTTTGATAATTGCTTTTTTTAGAGCTGGTGTACCATCAACTGCTGTATACTTCGTGTCACCATTCTTAATTGCTTTAATTGCAGCGCGTTTAATATTTTCAGGAGTATCAAAATCTGGCTCGCCCGCGCCAAGCCCTATCACATCTTTACCAGCAGCTCTTAATTCTCTTGCCTTTTGAGTAACTGCAATAGTTGGTGAAGGTTTAACTCTCTTTAAAGTGTCTGATATAATGCTCATTGAAATATTAATTAATTCTACTACCTTCTTTAATATATGGAAAATACTTATCAAGATTTAATTACAGATATTCAGAGTAAAAATCCAAAAATAAGTGGAAAACTTGAAGGTGGTAAAAAATTTAAAATAAAGTCAGATTTTAAACCTGCAGGTGATCAACCAGAAGCTATTAAAAAATTAGTAAAAGGTGCAAAAAAAAATGAATTTAATCAAGTTTTACTAGGAGTAACAGGATCAGGTAAAACATTTACAATGGCAAAAGTCATTGAGGCAACTAACAGACCTGCATTAATTTTAGCTCCAAACAAAACTCTAGCAGCTCAACTTTATGGTGAGATGAAAACTTTTTTTCCTGAAAATGCTGTTGAATATTTTGTCTCTTATTACGATTATTATACACCAGAAGCCTACGTACCAAGGTCAGATACCTACATCGAAAAAGAAGCGTCTATCAATGAACAAATTGATCGTATGAGACATTCAGCAACAAGATCATTATTAGAGAGAGACGACGTTTTAATAGTTGCAAGTGTGTCATGTATTTATGGTTTAGGATCAGTTGAAGCATATAGTAAAATGACTTTAACTCTTCAAAAGAATTATGATTATAATAGAGAACATATAATAAAATCACTAGTCGCACTTCAATATAAGCGTAATGATCAAAATTTTTATCGAGGAACTTTTAGAGCAAGAGGAGAATATTTAGAAGTATTTCCATCTCATTTAGAAGATAGAGCTTGGAGATTAAGTTTATTTGGTGACAAACTTGAACAAATAGAAGAGTTCGATCCTTTAACCGGTGATAAGATAAGAGATCTAAATTTAATCAAAGTTTACGCTAATAGCCATTATATTACTCCAAAACCAACAGTTGAACAGGCTGTTATCAATATAAAAAAAGAATTAGAAATAACTTTAAAGAAACACAGGGCTGAAAATAAGTTACTAGAAGCTCAAAGATTAGAGGAGCGAACAAAATTCGATTTAGAAATGATTGAGGCAACAGGATCTTGTGCCGGTATTGAGAATTATTCTAGATTTTTATCAGGCCGTAAACCAGGAGAGCCACCACCTACCCTCTTTGAATATTTTCCAGATAACACTTTAATTTTTGTTGACGAATCTCATGTTACAGTTCCACAATTAAATGGAATGTTCAAAGGTGATAGATCGAGAAAAAGCACCCTCGCAGAGTATGGTTTTAGACTTCCGTCATGCATGGATAATAGACCTTTAAAGTTTGAGGAGTGGGATTTAATGAGAACTCAAACAGTTTTTGTCTCGGCAACCCCTGGTCCATGGGAATTAAAACAAACTAAAGGTGAATTCATTGACCAAGTAATAAGACCTACTGGATTAATTGATCCTCCTGTTGAGATTAGACCAGCTAAAAATCAAGTGGATGATTTAATGCATGAATGTAAACAAGTAATTGAAAATAATCACAGGGTTCTAGTAACAACTCTAACAAAAAAAATGGCTGAAGATTTAACAGAGTATCTTCACGAAAATGGAGTAAAAGTCAGATATCTCCATTCTGACATTGATACCTTAGAGAGAATTGAAATAATGAGAGACTTAAGAATGGGAGTGTTTGATGTTCTTGTAGGGATCAATCTACTAAGGGAAGGTCTAGATATTCCAGAATGTGCTTTGGTTGGAATTTTGGATGCAGACAAAGAAGGTTTTTTAAGATCTGAAACATCATTAATTCAAACAATAGGACGTGCTGCAAGAAATGTTGATGGTAAAGTAATTCTTTATGCTGATAAAGAGACAAAGAGTATTAAAAAGGCCATAGAGGAAACTGATCGAAGAAGAAAAATTCAATTAGCTTATAATAAAAAATATAAGATTGATGCTAAAACGGTAAAAAAAGAAATAAATGATATTCTTCAGAGCGTTTATGAAAAAGATTATGTCAAGATAAGTGAAGGATCCAATGTTGGTGGGAATTTAAAAAAACATTTAAAAGCTCTTGATAGAAAAATGAAAGAAGCTGCATCAAATCTAGAATTTGAAGAAGCTGCAAAAATTCGAGATGAGATCAGGAAACTAGAAAGCACTGAATTAGAAATTACGTTAAATCCAAAAATTAGACAATATGATGTAAAAAATAAACTTTATCCAAAGGGTAGATCCACAATGGGTATGCCGGGTACAAAAGTTACCAAAAAGAGAGACAAAAAATGGAAGCACGAAA
>CACLEQ010000019.1:0-11735 GCA_902605995.1 uncultured Pelagibacteraceae bacterium | reverse complement strand
CATCTGAAACAGCTACAACAATCTTATCAAATAATTTCAGACCCTTTTTAATCACATCAATATGCCCATATGTAATTGGATCGAAAGTTCCTGGATAAATCGCAATTTTATTCATTAAACTAAATTATCATCTATTTTATCAGCAGTAACTACTTTTTCTTCTCCAGATAATTTAATAATTCTTACTCCTTGGGTATTCCTACCAGCTGTCCTAATTTCTTTTACAGCAACTCTAATAACCCTACCTTTATTTGTTGAGATCAAAATCTCATCTCCATCAAATACAGGAAAAGACGAGGAAATATTACCGTTTCTCTCTGAATTAACTATTCCTATAATACCCTTACCTCCTCTATTCGTAACTCTATAATCTATGTGAGATGTTTTTTTTCCATATCCGTTCTCTGTAATAGATAAAATAAACTTTTCTTTTGCTTTTTTTTCAGATTTTTCATCTTGAGATTTTTTCCCATTTTTTTGATTTTTACCACTATCTATAATAGATAAGGATACTATTTGATCATTAGGTGATAAAACTATACCTCTAATTCCTTTTGAAGACCTTCCTTTAAAAATTCGAAGTTTCTTAGACTCAAATCTAATACATTTACCCAATTTGGTACTTAATATAATATCTTGGTCTTCTTTACATATTTTAACACCAACAATTTTATCATTTGCATCCAATTTCATCGCAATTTTGCCTGTTGTATTTATAGATGAAAAATCTTCTAAACTATTTTTTCTAATTTTACCTTGAGCTGTAGCAAAAACTATTTGATAATTCTTTAAATCGGCATCATCATCTGGAAATGGCATTATTGAGCTTATTGATTGATGATTTTTAAGAGGCAAAATATTAAATAAAGATTTTCCTTTGGATGCCGATGAGCCTTCTGGAATTTTCCAGGCTTTTATTCTGTAAACTAAGCCCTCTGTGGAGAAAAAAAGGACTGAAGTATGTGTGTTTACAGATAATGTTTGAACAACAGAGTCTTCATTTCTGGTGGTAATACCTGTTTTTCCTTTTCCACCTCTCTTTTGTGTTTTAACATTATTGAGAGATCCTCTTTTTATGTAACCTTGAAGAGTAACTGTAATTAATACGGATTGCTTCTGAATGGTTTCCTCTATGTCATAATTTAAAACTGCATCTATAATCTTTGTACGTCTTGGTATAGAATATTTTTCTTTTATACTTCTTAGATCGTCACTTATTACTCTAAATAATTCTTTTTTTGATGAAATAATCTTTTTGTAGCTTTTAATTTCGTCAGATAATTTTTTTATCTCAAGTTCAATTTCATTAATTCCAAGTGCAGTTAATTTTTGTAATCTTAATTCTAATATTGCAT
Source organism: uncultured Pelagibacteraceae bacterium (assembly GCA_902605995.1). Lineage (GTDB taxonomy): Bacteria > Pseudomonadota > Alphaproteobacteria > Pelagibacterales > Pelagibacteraceae > Pelagibacter. Next base: position 10,380 of record CACLEQ010000019.1, on the reverse strand, counting down.
TTACTTGTAATTCGCTAAAGGAATATACATTTTTATTTTTTTTATCTTCAATAAGATAAATTATTTTTTGTGATTTATTGACTTTCCACTTTGTTTTTAAAATTAGTTCTTTTGCGATTTCAGGATTTTTTGAACTTCTAATAATCTTTATAATCTTATCTAAGTTTTCAACAGAAATTGACAAACCTAAAAGTATATGCGCTCTATCTTCAGCTTTCTTTAAATTAAATTTGGTTTTTTTAATAACTACATCTTCTCTAAAGCTTAAAAAATTAGATAAAAAATCTTTTAAACTACAGGTTTCTGGTTTGCCATCAACGATAGCTAATGAGTTAAATCCAAATGAACTTTCTATTTGTGTATTTTTATATAATTGTCTCTTAACTGTCTCTGGTTCGACACCATTTCTTAAATCAATAGAAACTCTTATCCCTTCTCTATTTGACTCATCCCTAATATCTTTAACCCCTTCGATTTTTTTTTCTCTTACTAATTGAGCTATTCTCTCATTTAAAACAGACTTATTAACTTGATATGGAATCGAGGAAATAACAAGTCTTTCTCGACCATTTTTTAAAGTTTCAATATTCATTTCACCTCTAATTTTAAACGATCCCCGCCCTTTGTTGTAACCCTGTTTAATAATATCTTTACCTATTATCACTCCTCCGGTTGGAAAATCTGGACCAGGTATATGTTTCATTAAATCTTTAATCTTGATATCTTTGTTTTCAATAAGTGCTAAAGTTCCATCTATTACTTCACCTAAATTGTGAGGAGGGATACTTGTAGCCATACCAACTGCTATACCACCTGCTCCATTCACTAATAGATTTGGAAACTGTGCTGGTAATACAGTTGGTTCCTTTTCAGTTTCATCGTAATTGCTTTTAAATGAAATTGTATTTTTTTCTATATCATCGATCAAAAATTGTGAAACTTTTGATAATCTAGTTTCCGTATATCTCATTGCTGCAGCAGGATCACCATCTATAGAGCCAAAATTACCTTGACCTTCGACTAATGGTAAACTCATAGAAAAATCTTGAACCATTCGAACTAAAGCATCATAAACTGATTGATCCCCATGAGGATGATATTTACCAATAACATCTCCAACTATTCTTGCAGATTTTCTAAATTGTTTTGACCAATCATAACCACCTTTATACATTGCATATAGAATTCTTCTATGAACTGGTTTTAATCCATCTCTTATATCGGGTAGTGCTCTACTGACAATAACACTCATTGCATACGAAAGATAAGATGAACTCATCTCATCGTGCATAGATATAGGTTTTATGTTTTTATCTTCAGAAATTTCAATTTTAGACATATCTTTTAAAATGGAATTTCATCATCCATATCATTAGATATTTGTGACATACTATCATTATCATTAGATTGACTCTTGTCATTAGCTATACCACCAGAAGAGTTACCTCCACCTAACATGGTTAATGAGGAGTTGTAACCTTGAATAACTATTTCAGTTGAATATTTATCTTGGCCAGATTGTTCATCTTTCCATTTCCTAGTTGAAAGTTGACCTTCAATATATATTTGTGCACCTTTTTTTAAATATTGTTGTACAACATTTACTAAACCTTCATTGAATACAACTATACGGTGCCATTCTGTTTTTTCTTTTTTTTCACCTGTATTTTTATCTTTCCAGGATTGACTTGTTGCGAGGCTTAATCTTGCTACACTTTTTCCATTAACCATTTGTTTAATTTCAGGATCTGCGCCCAAACGACCAATTAAAAGTACTTTATTTAAACTTCCAGCCATAATATTTTATTATTTGTTTAATTTATTAAATAGTTTTATACCACAATTTACTCTGAATATTAATTTTATTAATTCGAAACAACTAAAATTATGAACAAAAAGATAGTTATTAAGGGGGCCAAAGAACATAATCTTAAGAATATATCTTTGGAAATTCCAAAAGATAAATTTGTTGTAATTACTGGTTTATCAGGTTCTGGTAAATCGTCCCTTGCTTTTGATACAGTGTATGCTGAAGGTCAAAGAAGATATGTTGAAAGCTTATCTGCTTACGCAAGACAATTTTTAGATAAGATGAAAAAACCAAATGTCGACCTAATAGAGGGACTTAGTCCAGCTATATCAATTGAACAAAAAAATACCTCAAAAAATCCAAGATCGACAGTAGCAACCGTAACAGAGATATATGATTATATGAGGGTTCTGTATGCAAGAGCAGGAATTCCTTACTCTCCATTTACAGGTAAACCTATTGAATCTCAAACAGTTAGTCAAATAGTAGACAAGATCAAACAATTACCAAGAAAATCAACAATATATCTTTATGCACCTGTAGTAAGAGGTCGAAAGGGAGAATACAAAAAAGATATTTTAGCTTACAAAAAAAGGGGGTTTAGAAAAATAAAAATTGATGAAAAAATCTATGACATCGAAAAAGTTCCAGAATTAAATAAAAAAATTAAACATGATATTTCAATTTTAGTTGATAGGATTGTTGTTAACTCTTCTCTTGGAAACAGGCTAGCAGAAGCTATCGAAACTTCTATAAATTTAGCAAATGGACTAATTCATGTTGAGTATGAAGATGAAACTTTACCTAAGAAACATAGAAAACTTGAAAAACTTATATTTTCTACAAAGTTTGCTTGCCCTGAAAGTGGATTTACGATCGAAGAAATTGAACCCAGACTTTTTTCTTTTAATAGTCCTTTTGGTGCGTGTGAGGAGTGTGAGGGTATAGGTATTAAACTCAACGTAGATCCAAACTTAGTAATTCCAAATGACAAAAAAAGTATTATTGATGGTGCTATTGAACCATGGGCTAAAACTACAACATTATATTATATACAAACTTTAACTTCTCTTGCTAAGCATTATGATTTTTCCCTAGAAGATAAATGGTCAAAACTATCAAAAAAAATAAAAGATATAATTCTATATGGGTCGGATGATGAAGAAATTAAATTTTCTTATGATGATGGATATGAAAAATACTCACATAAAAAAACTTTTGAAGGTGTTATAAATAATCTTGAAAGAAGATATTTAGAGACAGATAGTGACTGGAAAAGAGAGGAAATTGCTCAATATCAATCTGATACAAAGTGTGAAAGATGTAAAGGTCATCGCCTAAAGGATGAAGCATTATGCGTAAAGATTGATGGACTGCATATTAGTGAGGTAACTGAAAAATCTATATTAGATGCCTCAAAATGGTTTGAGAATTTAAAAAGTAATCTTGATAAAAGACAATTTAAAATTGCAGAACATATTTTAAAAGAGATTAACGAAAGATTAAATTTTTTGCTAAATGTAGGTCTTGATTATCTTACTTTATCTAGAGAGTCTGGGACACTATCTGGTGGTGAAGCGCAGAGAATAAGGTTGGCTTCACAAATAGGTTCTGGATTAACGGGTGTATTATATGTTTTGGATGAACCATCTATTGGATTACATCAAAAAGATAATGTTAAACTTATAAATGCACTTAAAAGGTTAAGAGATCTTGGTAACACTGTAATAGTAGTAGAACACGATACTGAAACTATGGAAAATGCTGATCATATTATTGATCTTGGACCCGAAGCTGGAAATAATGGTGGGCAAGTTGTTGCTCAAGGGACATTCAAAGAAATTTCATCTAATGTAGAAAGTATCACAGGTAAATACCTTTCAAATAAATTAAAGATTAATGTTCCACAAAAAAGAAGATTAGCAAAAAACGGAAGATTTTTAGAAATAACTGGAGCCACTGGAAATAATTTGAATAACGTAAATTTAAAAATCCCTTTGGGTAGCTTGACATGTGTGACAGGAGTATCTGGAAGTGGGAAATCAACTCTCGTGTTACAAACACTATACAATGCGCTTAACCTTACATTAAATAATAACAAATCAAGAAAAATTCCAAAACCATTTAAAGGTTTTAAAGGAACTGAATTGATTGATAAAATTATTGACATTGATCAATCACCTATTGGAAGAACACCTAGATCTAACCCTGCAACTTACACAGGTGCATTTGGTCCAATTAGAGATTGGTTTACAAATTTACCAGAGTCAAAATCAAGAGGATATAAACCAGGTAGATTTTCTTTCAACGTACGAGGTGGGAGGTGTGAGGCATGTGAAGGCGATGGTGTTATTACTTACGAAATGCATTTTTTACCGGATGTTTATATTCAATGTGATGAATGTAAAGGCACGAGATATAATCGAGAGACTTTAGAGATAAAATTTAAAGATAAAAGTATAGCAGATGTTTTAAATATGACTGTTGATGAAGGATGCGATTATTTTGAAAATATTTCAAACATAAAAACTAAACTTTTAACGTTAAAAAAAGTGGGTCTAGGTTATATAAAAATTGGTCAACAAGCGACCACACTTTCGGGAGGAGAGGCCCAAAGAATAAAATTAGCTAAAGAATTATCAAAAAGGTCAACAGGTAGGACTATGTATATTTTAGATGAGCCAACTACTGGACTACATCAACATGATATTAAAAAATTACTTGAAATACTGCATACTTTTGTTTCACTAGGAAATACAGTAGTAGTCATTGAGCACAATTTGGATGTTATCAAAACTGCAGATTATATTGTTGATATGGGCCCGGAAGGTGGAATAAAAGGCGGAAAAATCATTGCCGAAGGGAAACCGGAGGAGATTTGTAAAAACGGTGTCAGTTATACTGGAAAATTTTTAAAACCTTTATTAAACCATACTTAAATTGATTAAGTTTTTTAAGAAAAAATTATTAAAAAATAAAATTGGTAAATTTGTGATATTAGGTGGATTTACTTTTTTCTTAATAAAAGGTCTTATTTGGTTATCAATTTTTTTATTTACAGTAATTAATTTGATATATTAAAAATAATAAACTATAGGGTAAGCATGAATTTAGAAAACAATCAAAACCCAGAGTTTAAAGCTTTAGGTTTAAAAATAGAAATATTGTCAATTTTATTTGGTGTATTTCTAATTTTATGGGGAATAGTAGTAAGTATTATAAGTGGTAGTAACTCATTTACATCTTACATTCCTTCACTAATAGGTATTCCAATTTTAATTTTTTCATATCTCTCTATAAAAATTGAAAATAAAAAAAAACTTTTCATGCATATAGTTGTATTTTTGGCATTAATTGTTCTTTTGGGTGGACTTGATTTTTTAAGATCAATTTTAAGTGGTAATGTATTTAATAATTTTTGGGCTGATACTTCCAAATTAATTATGCTAATTACAGGTTCTTTTTTTATTTTTTTCTGTATTAAATCTTTTATCCACTCTAGAAAAAATAAAAATTTGCAATCTTAATCTAAAAGAGATTCTACATAGTCCCAATTTATCAAGTTATTTATAAACTTATCTAAATATTCGGGTCTTTTGTTTCTATAATCAATATAATAAGAGTGTTCCCAAACATCACAACCAAGAATTGGTTTCATATTTTCAATTAGAGGGTTTGCTGCATTAGCTGTTTTTGAAACAACCAATTTTCCGTTGTCAATAGACAGCCAACACCACCCTGATCCAAATTGATTTACACCAGCTTCTTTAAATTTATTTTTAAATTCTTCTACACTGCCAAAATCAGAAATTAATCTTTTTTCTAAATTAGGAGGTATACTTCCTCCACCATTTGGTTTCATACACTTCCAAAATAAATTATGGTTCCAATGCTGACTAGCATTATTAAATATACCGATCATTGATTTGTCCGTAGAGCTTTTAGAGATAATTTCTTCTAAAGACATTTCAGCCATATCGGTATCTTTAATAAAATCATTTAACTTGTCTATATATGTTTGATGATGTTTTCCATGATGAAGATCTAGAGTTTCCTCAGACATAATTGGTGATAAAGCTTTGTTAGAATAATCTAATTTTGGTAGTTCGAATGTCATATTAATAAACCTTTGAGTTAATTTTTTTCAAAAAAGATATTATAATAAAATAGTTTTTAGTATATAATTTCTTTTAATGATTAAACTGCTAGCATCTTTATCTAAAACAATCCATGCGTCTTTTGCAATAACCATTTTATTATTTTTATTATTATTTTTTTTAAATGGGGGTTTTGTATTTGATGTATCATTTTGGAGTTGGCTGTGCAGATTTGTCCATGTAATTTTTGCAATTATGTGGATTGGCTTATTGTGGTATTTTAATTTTGTTCAAATACCGAATATGGGGAAAATTCCTGATGAACAAAAACCTGCTATCGGAAAAGTTATTGCCCCAGCAGCATTATTTTATTTTAGATGGGCAGCGCTTTTTACAATTATATCTGGTTTAATTTTAGCATTAATCAATGGCTACTTACATGATGCAATGACTTTAAGTTTTAGCTCAGGTGTTCCAAAACATACTGCCATAGGCATAGGTATGTGGTTAGGGATTATTATGGCTTTTAATGTTTGGTTTGTAATTTGGCCTAATCAAAAAAGAGCTCTCGGAATTGTTGAATGCGATTCAGAATTAAAAGCGAAATCTGCAAAAACAGCGATGTTATTTTCAAGAACAAATACTCTGTTATCTTTGCCAATGCTATTTACGATGATAGCGGCACAAAATTTGTATTAAGTTTTATCGTCTTCTTTTAATATAGTTTTTTGAGAAACTTTCAGTCGTACTAATACTGTGTTGGCTATATAAATTGAAGAGTATGTTCCAAAAATAACACCAAAGATCATTGCTAAAGAAAATCCCTTTAGGATTTCACCCCCAAATAAAAATATTGAAATTAAAGCTAATAATGTTGTAATTGAAGTTATTAAAGTTCTAGATAAAGTTTCATTAATAGATAAGTTTGTTAAATCAAAAATCTTTATGTCTGAATATTTTCTTAGATTTTCTCTAACTCTATCAAATATAACTACAGTATCATTCATGGAATAACCAACTATAGTTAAAACGGCTGCAATAATTGATAAATTAATCTCTAATCCCAATAATGAAAATAAACCTAGTGTAACTATAACATCGTGAAATAATGCTAAAATAGCGCCAAGACTAAATTGCCATTCAAATCTTATCCAGATATAAATTAACATAAGCACCAAAGCTACAGTTATAGCTATTACGCCTGACTTTAATAATTCTGCACTTACCTTGGGACCAACATTTTCAACTCTTCTGAAATTAAAATTATTTCCAAAAGATTTATCTAAATTGAGCTTTATTTTTTCAATTATATTTTTATCTTTATTATTTTCAAACTTTATTAAAAAATCTGTTTTATTACCAAAATTTTTTACCGAAACGTCACCCAAATTCATCTGACTTAAATTATCTCTCAGTGTTGATACATTTATTTTTGAGTCTGATGATCTAAGCTCAATCAATGTACCACCTTTAAAATCAATACCAAAGTTAAGCCCTTTAAAAGTCAAAAGTATTAGAGAGATTACTACAAGAGTTATAGAGAGAATATTGAATTGATTATAATATTTATTAAATGCAATCATTTAAATAAGTCTTTCTTTATTCTTATTTTTATTTACATATAAAACTGTTAACAATCTTGCTATGAAATACACTGAAAAAAGTGTTGTAAAAATACCAATTCCTAAGGTTAAGGAAAATCCTTTTATTGGTCCAGATCCCATAAAAAATAAAATTATTGCTGCTAATAAGGTGGTAATATTAGCATCTAAGATAGCGGTCCTAGATTTTGTATAACCACTATCAAAAGCAATTAATTTATTTTTTTCATCTTTTAACTCTTCTTTTATCCTCTCGAATATTAATACATTTGCATCAACTGCCATACCTACAGTCAAAATTATTCCAGCTATACCAGGTAAAGTTAAAGTAGCCTCAAATAAAGTTAGGATTCCAACAAGAAGAAATAAATTAATAATTAATGTAAAATTAGTAATTAAACCAAAAATTTTGTATTTAAGAAAAATAAATAATATTACGAGAACAAAACCTATGATTAATGCAATGATTCCTGCATCGATAGAATCTTGACCTAAATCTGGTCCAACTGTTCTTTCTTCTATAATGTTTAATGGTGCAGGTAATGCTCCAGATCTTAGTAAAAGCGCAAGATCAGTTGCTGATTGAAAAGTAAAACCACCACTTATCTGACCAGAGCCGCTAGCAATTGTATCTTGTATAACTGGCGCACTTATTATTTTTCCGTCGAGAACTATAGCTAATTGTTTACCTATACCTGTTGAAGTGGCTTTACCAAATCTCTTAGCTCCTACTCTATCAAGTGTAAAAGTTACAACGGTTTCATTTGTTTCACTATCCATTCTTGGTTGAGCATCTAAAAGATTATCACCACTTAAAATTATTCGTTTACTTACTATTGATTCCTCAGTTCCATCCTCATATTTTAATTTTTCAGCACCGAATGAGTCGGTTTTGTTATTTGTAACAAATCTGAAAGTTAAATTTGCAGTCTTACCTAATAAAGATTTAATCCTCATAGGATCATCTAAACCAGGTAGTTCAACTAAAATTCTATCATTTCCTCTCTTTAAAATATTTGGTTCATTTGTTCCAATTTCATCAATTCTCCTTCTGACGATTTCCAAAGCTTGATCCTGAGAAGAAGTTTTAAGTTCAACCAAACCTTGTCTTGAAAAATTTACTTTAAAAAAATTATTTTCTTCAATTATTTCAAATTGATGAGATTTAAATCTTGGATAATATTGGTTTAATTCACTTTCCTCTTTATTAAACTCTTCAATGATTGATTCTTTAAACTGACTATTGACAGAAAATGATATACTTTGGTTAGAAAGTTTAATATTTTGAATTCGTATATTTTTTTCTTTAAAAAAATTTCTTAAAGTAATTGTAAAATTTTGTAATTTTTGTTCTATGACAGGAGTATTATCAATTTCTAATAATAGATAAGATCCACCCTGTAAATCTAAACCAAGATTTATTTTTCTATCTAAATAATCACTATTAAATTTAAAAAAATTTGATGAAGCAATAAAAATAAAAAAAAGAGAAATTAATGTAATAAAAAAAATTCTAAATTTTGAAAAATACAGCACTTTGTTAAAACGAAAATTATTTTTTTACTTCTTGGGAACTCATTAAACTTTGGACACCTGTACCTCTTATTACTTCAACAGTAACATTATCAGCTATCTCTACTTCGATCTTATCATTATCTATAACTCTAGTTATAGTTCCTGTAATTCCACCTGACGTTACTACTTTGTCACCTTTTTTTAATCCCTCTACCATTGCTTTATGCTCTTTGACCTTTTTTTGTTGTGGTCTAATTAAGAAAAAGTAAAAAATAACAAAGATTAAAATTAAAGGTATAAATTGACCTATGCCTGCACTATCCATAAAACTCCTTAAATATAAATTGAATTTTTATACTATCTAAATGATTAAAACAACTTTAATTGAGCGAAATTTTTTCTAAATCATTCATATAAGGTCTTAAAACTTTTGGTATTATTATAGAACCATCCTTTTGTTGATAATTTTCCATAATTGCAATTAAAGTTCTTCCTACAGCCAGTCCACTACCGTTTAAAGTGCCGGTATAAAGAATTTCCTTTTTACTATCTCTATATCTTGATTTCATTCTTATTGCTTGGAAAGTAGAGCATGAAGAACAGGATGAGATTTCTCTATATTTGTTTTCTGAAGTAAGCCAAACCTCTATATCATAAGTTTTTTCTGCACTAAAACCCATATCTCCACTGCACAATATCATTTTTCTATACGGTAATTCTAGTTGGTCTAATATATCAGTTGCACAGTTAGTCATTCTCTCAAGTTCTTCTAAACATTTATCTTGCTCAACAATGCTAACCATTTCTACTTTATAAAATTGATGTTGTCTGATCATACCTTTTGTATCTTTACCATAACTGCCTGCTTCTTTTCTAAAACATGGTGTTGAAGCAACAAATCTCATGGGTAAATCTTTTTTATCTATAATTTTATCTTTAACAATGTTTGTTAATATTACTTCTGCGGTTGGTATAAGAAATTTTCTTTCAGATCCTTTTTCTAGATTAACCTCAAATTGGTCATTTTCAAATTTTGGAAGTTGCCCAGTACCGAACATTGAATTTTCAGAAGCTAATAATGGAGGTGAAATTTCTTCATAGCCATTTTTTGTCACATGAGTATTTATCATAAAATTTGAAATAGCTCTTTCTAACTGAGCTAATTTATTTTTTACAAATACAAATCTCGAACCAGTTGTCCTAGTTGCAAGTTCAAAATCTAGCATATTAAGATTTTCGCCAAGCTCATAGTGTGATTTTGGTTTAAAATCAAATTCAGGGATTTTCCCAGATTTAATTATTTCAACATTTTTCGTTTCATCATTACCAACAGGAACATCTTTATGAGGGATGTTAG
>CACLEQ010000018.1:0-16493 GCA_902605995.1 uncultured Pelagibacteraceae bacterium | reverse complement strand
TAAAACATTCTGAGGTAAAATGAGGTAGGAAAGGACTCATTAATTTTAAAATTATAAAATAGTTTTCCAAAAGAGTCTCTTTTTTTGTTGGATTGACAAGCTCTTTATTCATAAAATTATACATTTCATAAAAGTTTGCAACGATTACATTATATCTAAAATTTTCTAAATTATTTGTAATTTTTTGGATTAAAGAATTAGTATATTTTGAAATTACTTGATCATTTATACCTTTTTCATCAATATTGATTTTATCTAATATTTTTTTATGCAGCCCCCAAAGTTTTTGAATAAATTTATATGACCCCTCCATTCCTTCGGTGGACCATTGAACATCTTTTTCTGGAGGACTGTCTGAGACTATAAATAACCTCACAGCGTCGGCTCCATAATTTTGAATCATTTCTTCAGGATCAATCGTGTTTTTTTTTGATTTTGACATGGATTCTGTTGGACCAACTTTAACTTTTTTATTATCTGAAATTTTAAAAAATTTTTTTCCATCTTTTGAATATACCTCATCAGGATTAAGCCAATTATTACTTTCATCTTTATAGGTTTCATGACAAACCATCCCTTGAGTAAACAATCCCTTAAATGGTTCATCAAACTTAAAATCACTATTCTGGTATTTTAAAGCTCTCATAAAAAAACGTGAATAAAGTAAATGTAAAATTGCATGTTCTACTCCACCAATGTATTGATCAACAGGCATCCAATAATCAATGTCCTCTTTTTTGAAACCATAATCATTCTCTTTTGGTGAGCAAAATCTAAGATAATACCACGAAGAGCATACAAAAGTATCCAGTGTATCCGTTTCTCTTACAAATTTTTTTCCTTCAATTAAAATATTTTTCCATTCATCTGCAAAATCTAATGGATTACCTTTGGTATCAAGATTAACATTCGATGGAAGTGCAACAGGCAAGTCCTCTATTGGTATAGTGGTGGGGTTACCATTTTCATCATAGGCTATCGGAATTGGGCATCCCCAGTATCTTTGCCTTGAAACACCCCAATCTTTTAAGCGAAAATTAATTTTTTTATTTCCTAATTTTTTGTTTTCTAAAATCTCAATTGTTTTTATAACTGATTTTTCTGGAACTTTTAACCCGTTTAAAAATTCTGAATTTATTATTACACCGGGTCCAGAGTAAGCCTCTTTATCAACTTTAAAATCATCCCCTTTATCATCTGGTCTAACTACTGTTTTAATTTCTAGATTATATTTTTTTGCAAAATCAAAATCTCTTTGATCATGAGCAGGACATCCAAAAACAGCACCAAACCCATAATCCATTAAAACAAAATTAGCGAAGAAAACCGGGACTTTTTGTTTAGGATCTAAAGGATTTATAGCCATTAGATTCGTTTTAAATCCGATCTTCTCACCTATTGCAATTGCTTCTTCAGTTGTGCCAGTTTTTGAACATTCTTCTTTAAATTCTTTAAATTTTTTATCTTCCAAAAAATGCTTTGATATTTCATGATCAACTGAGAGAGCTAAAAATGAAAATCCAAATAAAGTATCTGGTCTTGTTGTAAAACATTTTATTTCTTTTATAGGTAAATCTCCTTCGGTTTTAAATTTTATTTCACAACCAAATGATTTACCAATCCAATTTTTTTGCATTATTTTTACTTTATTTGGCCATTCCTTAAGATTGTTTAAGCCTTCAAGAAGATCTTCCGAAAACTTCGAAATATTAAAGAACCATTGATTTAACTTTTTTCTTTCTACAATTGCTCCCGATCTCCATCCCTTGCCATCAATCACTTGTTCATTTGCTAAAACAGTTTGATCAACGGGGTCAAAATTTACATAATTTTCTTTTCTATAAACTAGACCTTTTTTATATAATTCAAGAAAAAAAAGTTGCTGGTGCTTATAATAATCCTTTGAACAAGTTGAAATCTCTCTGTCCCAATCAATTGATAAACCAAGCTTTTTGAGTTGTGTTTTCATGATAGAGATATTTTTATTTGTCCAATCTTTTGGGTCTAGATTATTTTCTCGTGCAGCATTTTCTGCAGGCATCCCGAAGGCATCCCATCCCATTGGATGTAATACATTAAAGCCCAGCATTAATTTGTAGCGTGCTAAAATATCTCCAATTGTATAATTTCTAACATGTCCCATATGTATTTTTCCAGATGGGTATGGAAACATTTCTAGGACATAAAATTTTCTCTTATTTTTATTGATTGATGTTTTGTAAGTTTGATTTTCATCCCAATATTTTTGCCATTTTTTTTCAATTATATTGAAATTATATCTATCCATAAATCTTAAATTTAGTATAAAAATTTTTTTTTAACAGAAAATTTTAGATTTCTGTTTAATCACCACCTGTCTGGTAAATATCATCAGGACCAATTTTTCTTTTATTTTTTTCTACTTCTTTTTGTGTTTGGATTAATTTAAGCTCTGCTGCTTTACGTAAGATGGCTAATTTTAATTCTTGACCAATAGTATCATTATCATTTACCGAAGTGGAACAATTATTAAGATTATTGGTATTACACTTTTTATTATAAACAATTATTTTTAAACCATCAGCTCTGATTTCATTTGATAAGAATTGCACCATGATTTTAACAGACTCGCTGTCTGAACTATTTTCATTATACCAATCAGTTATTATTACTCCTCCCCCATAATCCACATTTGAAAGTGGCATAAAGTCAAGTATATCTACAGTAGCTCGCCACATTTCATTTGATGTTGCAAACTCAAACTTTCCAGAACCCTTTACACCAAGTTGACCAAACTTAATTTTTCTACCTTCTTCTATGTTCTTCTTAGCTCTATCTTTTGCATTAGTTGGAATTTTTCTCGCATCTGTCTTTCTGTAAATTCCACATTGATTAACTAACAAAAAAATAACACATATTAAGGTAAATTTTCGGAAAAATAGGTTAAAATGCTTTGTATTCATTGTTTTTTAAGGACTCTTAAATCTTAATTATAATAATTCAATACATTTCAAGTATGTGGTATTTTTGCAACAATATTACTTAAAATACCTAATAACAGTGTATATATCAATTTATTTCTCAATAAATTGATAAAAAGCGAGTTCATAATTAATTAATTAATTAAAGAAAAGGAGTAATTATGAAAAAACTAACAAAAATTGGTGTATCAGCATTAGCTGGTTCATTAGTTGCTGCATCTGCGCAAGCAGGTGATTTGTCAGCATCTGGTACTTGGGAACTTACTTTCAAGTCAGACGACAAAGAGCAAACAGGTAATCCTTTTGGTAGTAAATCAGCTGTATCACTAAATGGTTCAGGTGATGTTGACGGTTTAGGAACTGCATCTTTCTTTGCACAAATAAACGACAACAATCCAACAGGGTACACATCTCATGAAATCTCATTAGACATGGGTGACATGGGTACATTTGGTTTTGACCAAGGTGTAGGTACATATGGTATAAGCGTGATCGATGATAAATCACCGACTGCTTGGGAAGAATCATGGCACAATACTAACAACTCATCAGCTCAGTTAATTCACTCAGGTGGATCAACTGGTGTACTAGGTTATGCAAATTCATTCGGTGGATTTGATCTTTCTGTAGAGTACGCGCCTGCAATGACATCTGCAGACAATGGTGATGGTGCTGTTGGTGGAGATGATACTTCATTAGCTAACGGTTCGAATATTAACTTTAATGTTCAAAACAGTTCATTAATCGAAGGTTTAACTTTCGGTTTTGGTGCTGGTGAAACAGAGTACGATGACACTGTTAACGTTGGACAAGAAGATGGTACTTCTGTAGTTGGTTTTGCTAACTATACAATGGGATCTATCACAGCTGGTATAACATTATCAGACTCAAGTAACGCTAGAAGCGGTACTACTGTGGGTACACCTAATAACACTGGTGGTAGAGGAGTTGAAGCTTACGGTATTTCAATGGCTGTAAATGAAAACTTATCTATTTCTTACAACGAACACAACACAACCTTTAGAAAAAAAGGTTCTGATGGCGCTGATGTTGACCAAGAAGCACAAGGTATTGCAATCGCTTACACAATGGGTGGAGCAACTTTAGCTATCCAAAATAACAGTATGGATAACGTAGGTGGTACTTCAGCTACTAACGACGAGATTACAGAAATTAGTTTGTCATTAGCATTCTAATTTAAGGTAATTAAATTATTTAAACGGCCCTTTTTTAAGGGCCGTTTTTTTTTGCCCATTGCGATTAATAAGTATAAAATATTGCAATGATGATTAGCGACCAACAATTTAAATCACAAATAGATAAAGCTTTATTTAATTTTAAAAATCAAAACTATTTAGAATCGATACAAATTTTAGAGAACTTAAAGAATAAAAAAAATCATTTTTTAATATTTTGGTATTTAGGACATTCTTTTTTTAGACTTCATAACTATAATTCTGCAATTAATTGCATAAAGAAATCAATAGAATTGAAGAAACCTGATCATTTAAATCTTAATTTTCTTGCAGAGATCTATCACAAAATTAATCAACACGATGAATCGATCAAACTATTTAAACAAGCATTAGCCTTAGATAAAAAAAACTTGTTAGTTTTGTTCAATCTTGCCAATATTTATCTAGAGTTGGGCGAGTTAAATTTGGGCGAAAAATATTTATTTGAAGCTATTAATGTTGAGCCCTCTAATTTTAGGGCTTGGTATGAACTTATCAAACTTAATGATAAATATTTGACTCAAGATTTAGTCCAAAAAATAGAAAATTTCACAAATCAATCAAGTGATAATAATTTGAATTATATTTACTCAAGATTGATATTGGCTGAAAATTTTAAAAAAAATAAAAATTATAGTGCTGAGTTAGATAATCTTCTAGAAGCACACACTAAATACTCGAATACAAAAGATAAAGCTGGAAAGCAGGAGTTTAATTATATTACGAATTTATTGCCTAAGTTTATTTCAAAAATAAAAGATGATAATTTACAATTAAACTGTGATTTAAAACCCATTTTTATAATGGGCTTACCAAGGTCAGGAACAACTCTTATTGAATATATACTTTCATCATCTTCAAATGTTAAATCAGGTGGAGAAACCGAAGTAATCAGCAAAGTTTTTTTTTCTGAAAAGATAATTTCCAATTATGATTCAAAAGATCTAATAACTAATTTTAGATTTAAAAAAAACGACTTTGAAAAATTAAAAGACTCAATATTAAAACAATATAGCCAGTTAGGTATTGAGAATTCAGATAATTATTTTACCGATAAGTCACTAGAAAGCGTTCTTTACATTGAAATAATTCAAAAAATTTTTCCTAAAGCCAAATTTGTTTATTGTAAAAGAAATAAACAAGCTAATTTTTTGGGAATATTTAAGGTTTTTTTACCAAATTTACTTTGGACACATTCAACAAAAAAAATAATTGAGATAATGAATTTATATGAAAAAAAAATAAAAAAATTAAGAAATAATAAAAAAATTAAAATTAAAATAATTGAGTTGGAAAATTTCTCAGAAAATCCAATAAAGATATCTAAAGATCTATTTAACTTTTTGGATATCGTCTGGAAAGATGACTTTGACTTAATAGACAATAAAAAAAAGATAATAAAAACACGGAGTAACTTACAAGTTAGGAATCAAATTTCAAAACATGATTTAAGTTACTTGGAATATTATCTTCCTTTATTAAATAAATTTGATATCAAAAAATTAAGCTAATTTAACTTCGAAAAAAGATCTTCTAAATCATTTTTATATATTTCATATTTTTTTATAGATGTTTTATAGATTGGTTTATTAGCCTGATTAAAACTTACAGTTTTAATTGGACTATCATTTTTATAAAATTCTAAACATTTTTCTTCCCAATCCAAATCACAAGAATTTATAAGGTCTTTAATTTTAGTTTCTGGGCTTGATATTAAATCTTCGTATTTAACATTGATAAATGCATCTTTGAAATATTGACTCCAAAATTTCATTAGATCTTTATATAAAAAGTAATATTCAACTAATTCATTTTGGTCTGAATTCCAGCCTTCAGGCGCATCAAATAAATTTTCAAAAATTGATAAGCAATTATCTTTTGGATTTCTTAAAACATGAATTATTTTTGATTCTGGAAAAAATATTTTAATAAAACCTAAATACCAAAAATTTGTTAAAGTTTTATCTAAAATTATCTTGTTATGTATATTAAAGCATTTTATAAAATTTTTGTATATGAAATCAAAATCTAATTCTAAAAAATTCTCGAATTCCTCGTAATTTTTTTTAATTTCATGGTATATTTTTTCTGGAATAAAATTTGACTCACTTATTGATGATACTTTTGAATGAGTTGAAATTATTTTTTCAACTAAAGTAGTCCCAGATCTTGGCATACCTAATACGAAAATATAACCCTTACCCTTTCCTTTCTGAACAAATTTTTCATACTTTATTTTTGAAAAATAGGATTTAATTTTTTTTGATAAAGCTTTGTGAGTTTGAATGTTATAACTAATTAATTTTCTTTGTGCTTGATTAGAGATTTTTAAATAAAACAGAGATTTCTCATAGTTTTTTAAATCTCTATAAACTTTATTTAATCCAAAATATAAATAAACTTTTTGACTATCGTCTAGATCAGGCTTATCTAATTTATTTATCATTTTTGTTATATGAGGGTTATTTTCTTGATATTTTTCTAAAGAAGTCATTTTTTGATCTGCTATAGTAAATTTATCATCTATAGTCACTGCCTCATTAAGATGTTTTTTTGCAAGGTCAATTTTATTAATTGATCGATAAACATTTGAAATATTTAGATGTACTAATGGTAAATTTCTATCCAGTTTTAAAGCTTGGTTATAATAATCAATAGCATCCTTTAGAAAATAAGTATCATTTTTTATATTTCCTAAATTTACAAGTGCGTTTATATATTTTGGATCAATTTCTTTAGATTTAATTAGATACTCTTCAGCTTTATAATAATCTTTTAAATATTTGTAAGAAAGACCTAAATTATTAAAAGCAGAGGAATTTTTAGGATTTATATTAATTGCATTTTCGAAACAATTAATTGACTTTTTCAAAACAGAAAGTCTCTGAAAACTAAGTCCAACTAAGTTCCATAAAAAATCGTTATCATTTTTCTTTAGTATGACCATTGACTCATCTACGACTTCTTGAAATTTTTTATATTCATACTTTCTTATTAAGATTTGAATTTTTTCTTTAAGATTTTTTGACATTTTTATTATTTTCGAAATATCTTATACCAGCAAAACCATCTACATTAATTAACTTTAATTTTTTGATATTATTCCTATTAATTCCCCCTAATGCAATAATAGGTTTTTTTGTAAATTTAGTTAGATTGTTAAATTTTAATACATTTAAGGTTTTATTGGTTTTTTTATTTTTAAATAAGGGAGAAAGAAAAATTTGTTCAACTTTTTGTTTTTCTTTGTCTCTAATCTCTCTAATTGAGTGTGCAGAACCAATTAAAAGGAAGTTTTGAAAGTCTTCAAATTTTTTATGATTAAGCTCCTTATTGAAGGATGGTATATAAGCTCCATCAACCCTTAATTTAAAGGCAAGTTTTAAATTATTAGAAATTATAAATTTGACTCCAAATTTTCTGCAAGTATTTTTGAATTTTATTAATTTTTTTTTATTTATTCTAGACTTATAATTCCTATAAATAAGACAAATATTTTTATTATAATTAACAATATTTCTTATATTTAAATTATCTATAAAATGGTAAATATTCTGTAAACTTTTATTATGCATAAAATAGTTAACAATTTAATTCTAATCCAGAAATTATTAAAGGAAAAAACTAATGATACTCATAAACCAAAAATTATTGCAGTTAGTAAAACATTTTCAATTAGCGATATTAAACCATTAATTGATTATGGACATTTAGATTTTGGTGAAAATAAAATTCAGGAAGCAATTGATAAATGGGCTTTAATTAAAAATGAAAATAAAAATATTAAACTTCATATGATTGGAAAATTGCAGACTAATAAAGTAAAATTTTTAATACCCTTATTTGACTACCTTCATTCTTTGGATAGCTTAAAGTTAGCTCAAAAAATTGCAAAACAAGAGGAAAATAATGGAAAAAAGATTAAAATCTTTATCCAAGTTAATATTGGGAACGAGGAACAAAAGAGTGGCGTAACCTTAGATTATTTAAAAGAATTTTATTCAATTTGTACCAAAGATTTAAAACTTAACATAATTGGTTTAATGTGTTTACCCCCAAATGACTTAAATACAAAAATGTATTTTTCTGAAATGCAAAAACTTACAAAAGAATTAAATTTAAAAGAATTGAGTCTTGGAATGTCAAACGATTATCTTGAGGCTGTTGAATATGGTTCAACTTTTTTAAGAGTAGGGTCAAAAATATTTGGTCAAAGAATTTAGATAATTTTTATTTTAGTTTTATTATTAATTAGTTTTATTAAAATTAATAGATCGCTTTTTTTAAGTACAATACATCCTAACGTTTTCTTATAATTTTTTGTTAAATGAATAAAAATAGCACTTCCTTTATTTTTTTTAGCATGTGGAATATTATAATTTATTGGTATTAAAAAATCATATTTTGAATCTTTTCTAAATAATTTTTCACATTTTATTCTTTTATTATCGTTTATAAGTTGGTTATACTTTTTGTGGTTAGGATCATCACACCATCCCATTTTTTTTTTAATTTTTACAACTTTTAACTTAGTTTCAGGTTTAACATATCTGTCACTTCTATAATACAAAGCTCCTAGTGAAAAAGTGCCTATTGGTGTTTTTCTGTCTCCTTCTTTTTTTTGACGAGATAAACCTTTAGTCCCTATGGAACATTTAAATTCAAAATCTTTATAAATAAGTGTATGTTTATTTTTTAAAATAATTGTCATAACTTATCAATATGAGCCTTAAAACTTTAATAATCTACAAAAATAAAGCTTTATTTAATATTTTAATCGAATTGTATTCAGACAAATTTAATATTATTTTTTCAGATAAAAAAGATATTGATAATAAAATATTAGATAAAAATAATGATTATTTACTAATTTCTAGCAAAAATATTTCAAATTTTAAAAATGAATTATTTATCAGTAATTTTCCTTTAACAATAAAGAAAATTTTACAACTTATTAACACCTCCTTTTTAAAGAAAAATTTTCAGATCCAATCAGAAATTAAAATTGGATCATACTTTTTAGATTTCAATTCGAAAGAAATTTCTAATGGAAGTAAAAAACTTTTTTTAACCGAAAGAGAAGCCAATTTGATTTTATTTTTAAGTAAATCAAAGCTACCTGTAAATGTAGACAAACTTCAAGAAAAAGTATGGAGTTATAATTCTGAACTTGAGACACACACAGTAGAAACCCATATCTATAGACTAAGGAAAAAAATTAAACAAAAATTTAAAGATGAAAATTTTATAGTAAGTACACGAAATGGTTATAAAATAAATTGAAAAAAAAAAATAAAATTGCAAAAGAATTATACACTAGAAAATTTAAGCCAAGAGTTATAAAACCTAAAAAAGGCAAAGGTAGTTTTAAGAGAAAGAAATTTAAAGCCTAGCCCCAATTTGTTGAATTATTTTTGAAGACATTTCGGTACCTTTTTTCAAACAATCTTGCTCTGAAAAATTATTTAATTTGCCATGCAAATAACCTGCTGCAAATAAATCCCCGGCACCAGTTAAATCAACAATTTTTAAATTTTTTTCTACTCCAATTTCAAAGGTTTTATCGTTTTCAATTGATATTGCTCCATTTGCTCCTCTAGTTATAACTAAATGTTTTTTTGTTTCTTTAGCAAAAGAAATAACTTCTTCAAAATTTTTTGCATCAATTAAGGATATAATTTCCTCTTCATTGGCAAAAGTTATATCTAATCTATTTTTGACCAAGTCTAAAAAATTTGACTTATGTCTATCCACACAAAATTTATCAGATAATGACATAGCTACTTTATTTGCACTTTTTATAGCTTTATCAAAAGCTTTTTTTGGCTCACCTTCGTCCCAAAGATATCCTTCCAAAAAAATCATCTCACTTCTTTCTATGGCATCTACATTGATATCATTTTCATTAATTTTTCCAGCAGTTCCCAAAAAAGTACACATGGTTCTCTCTGAGTCTGGTGTTATTAAGATTAAACAAGTACCTGTAGGCAAATTTTCTTTTTTTTTTGAATAAAAGTAATTTACATTCTCTTTTTTTAGTCCATCCTCGTATTTTTCACCAAAACCGTCATCAGAAATTTTGCCAATAAAACCAACTTTATTATTTAGTTGAGAAAGACCAACAATTGAATTAGCTACAGAGCCACCAGAAATTGTTTTTTGAATTTTTAACCCAGACAATAACTTCTTAATTTCATTTTCATCAAAAATTAGTTTCATATTACCCTTAGATAAGTTGTTATTAGAAATGAAATTTTCTTCAACTTTACAAATTACATCAACTATTGCATTGCCTATACCTAAAATTTTCATATTATGCTTTTTTTGTTTTTATTGGTTTTTTTCTAGCAGGATAGCAAGCAGTACAAATTTTACAAGTAATTCCATAACATTCTCTAGCCTTACAATATTCTCTCCCATAATAAATTATTTGAAGATGAAGTTTATTCCAATTTTTTTTAGGAAATAATCTTTTCAAATCTTCTTCAGTTTGAGTAACATTTTTTCCATTTGTAAGTCCCCATCTTTGAGCTAATCGATGAATATGAGTGTCTATAGGAAATGCTGGATAACCAAAGCCTTGGGACATGACAACACCAGCAGTTTTATGACCAACACCAGGAAGCTTTTCTAATTCATCAAATGTTTTTGGAACTTTACTATTATAATCTTTAACTAATATTTTTGAGAGATTATAAATACTCTTTGATTTTATTCGAAAAATACCTATTTTTTTTATTAATTTTTCAATTTTTTTTCTTCCTAGTTTCACAAAATGCTTAGGTTTATGGTATTTAGGATAGATATTTTTAGTAACATTGTTAACATTAACATCAGTGCATTGGGCTGAAAGCAAAACAGAAATTAATAAAGTAAAAACGTTTCTACTTTTTAAAGGGACAGTTATCTTTGGGTAAGTTTTATTTAAAATTCTAAGAATTATTTTTGCTCTTTGAATTTCATTCATTATTTAAAATTCATGAGATCTCGCATCGAATAAAGACCAGGCTTTTTTTTCATCAACCATTTAGCAGCTGATAAGGCACCTTCTGAGTATAAAGCTCTGTCAAAAGCTTCATGATTTAAGGTAATAATTTCTTTACCGCTTGAAAAAATTACTTCATGTTCTCCAATTATCTCTTTTTTTCTTATAGAATTAAAATTTATTTTTTTTCCAAAGGGGAATTTTTTTTTATTAAGGAACTTTTTTCCATGTAAGTTATAGAAATTCCCACCTCTTCCTTGAGCAATACCTTTAGCTAACATCAAAGCTGTTCCAGAAGGATAGTCTTTTTTATGTTTATGATGTATTTCAAGAATCTTACTTAAAAATTTTTTTCCAAGGGATGCTGATGCTATTTCAGTCAAATACATTAAAAGATTGATACCCAAACTCATATTTCCTGCTTTTAAAATTGGAATTTTTTTTGAATACGCTATTATTAATGCCTCTTGTTTTTTTGTAAATCCAGTTGTTCCAATAACAACTCTTTTTTTTAATTTAGATGCAATTTTCAAAATCTCAAAAGTACATCTTGGACTTGTAAAGTCTATTATTACGTCTATTTTTTTAAATTCGGCTTTAGTATTTAGACTAGGTCTAATACCGCTGATTTTTTTATTTATCTTTTTGCTTTCAGTTATAATCTTTAATTCAAAATTTTTTTCTACTTTTGCAGATTTAATTAGTTGTTGCCCCATACGACCTAAACAGCCAGTAATTGCCAAATTAATTTTTCTCATTTTATTCTCTTAAATAAGTAGTCACCATATTCAGGTTTATCAAGAAATTTATAATTTGAAAGTCGTTTTAAAAATTTATAATTTAGATTAGAAAAAAAATTTTCTAATTTACTGAAATTATTAGTCTCTATAAGCATATAATCTATATTGTGTTTGTTAAAATCAATACCATCTAACACCTCAAGTTCATTCCCCTCAACATCCAAAGAAAAAAAATCAATTTTACCCTTATAATTAATTTCATCAATAATTCTATCAAAGGTTTTAGCAATAACATTTATTTTTAAAGTATTATTTCTATTATTTATAGCACCAGTAAGAGTGTCTTTTTCGTTGTAATAAAAATCAACATAATCTTTACCAAAACTTCTGTTTGTTAGTGCACAATTTTGAAAATAATTATTTTTATTTCGATTTTTTTTTAATTCATTGAACACTGATGGAATAGGCTCTATTAAAATGCCTTTCCAATTTAATTGATTTTCAAAATACCAAGTTGTAGATTGATTTACGCCATCATTAGCTCCACAATCAACATAAAAGCCATTTTTGAAATTAATAAATTCAAGCATTTTTTTATCTAGATTATTATAGCCGTTAAATTTTTTAAATTTCTTTACGCTCGTTTTCAATTTTGTTGGGAACAAGCCTTTAAATTTAATTATAGCTTTGTTAAGATATGACATTTAGGGATAATATTTAAGTTTTTAAGGCATTACTATAAGTTAATTTAGAAAATTTTTTGTTGTCAGAAAGAATTTATTAATATTTCTTGCTAAATTTTACCATCATTCAATTCTTTAAGCAGTTATAGCAAATTTTCACAACATTATTGAGTATGTCAACAAAGTGATGATTAAAATAATTGTTGACCAAATCGAAAAGTTTTTTAGAAATCTATTTAATTTTGAATTTGTTTCCAAGAAACTTGGCAATACTAATATCAATATAGCAATTAAAAAAATTGCAGACATTAAATTTTCTAAATTCATTATCTATTCCAAAAACTTTTGGCTTTTTGAAAAAATTTTCTGATACTTGGATTTGATTTTTCATTTTCAATTTCTCTAAATTTTTCAAGTAAGGCTTTTTGTTCTTTATTTAAAAATACTGGTACTTCAGTTTTTAATTGAACATATAAATCACCAAAATCACCTTTTCGTATATAGGGCATTCCTTTACCTTTTAGCCTAAATTGTTTTCCATCTTGTGTCCCTTCAGGAATTTTTATTTTCGCTTTTTTCCCATCAATTGTTGGTATTTCGATAGTAGTTCCTAGGGCAGCATCAGCTATAGAAATAGGAAATTCAAAAAATAAATTTACATCTGATCGTTTAAAAAGTTCATGTGATTTTACATTAACAAATAAATATAAATCGCCACTATTACCCCCTCTTACACCAGCCTCACCTTTTCCCGCTAATCTAATTCTTGTTCCATCATCAACACCTTTTGGAATAGTTACAGATATTTTTTTTGATGCTTGTCTATTACCTTGGCCACTGCACTCAGAACATGGATTAGTGATTTCTTCACCATTTCCCGAACATTGAGGACATGTTTGTTGGACAGTAAAAAAACCTTGATTGGAACGTACACGTCCGTTTCCTCCACAATATGTGCACCTACTTGGGCTTGATCCTGGTTTTGAACCGTTACCTTTACAAGTATTACATTTTTCAGAAGTTGAAAATTGTATATTTTGTTTTTTCCCTGAATATGCTTCTTCTAAAGAAATAGATAAATCGTATCTTAAATCTGAGCCCCTGTTATTTGAACTTCTTCTTCTTGAACTTCTTCCTCCCCCTCCAAACTCACCAAAAAAATCTTCAAATATATCTGAGAAATCTGCTCCACTAAAACCTCCAAATCCACCAAAACCTCCTTGACCACCACCACCATTTTCAAATGCAGCATGACCAAAGTTATCATAATTTTCTTTTTTTGATTTATCCGACAAAATACCATAAGCCTCACTAGCCTCTTTAAATTTATCCTCAGCATTTTTATCCCCAGGATTTTTATCTGGATGATATTTTACTGCTAATTTTCTATAGGCTGATTTAAGCTCTTCTGGGCTAGCGCTTTTATTTACACCCAAGACATCATAATAATCTCTCTTAGCCATGTTTCCCTGGACAAATAGATGTCAATTAAGCGCTTTTTTCTTTATTCTCGTCTTTTACTTCCTCAAAATCCGCATCAACAACATTATCGTCTTTTTTATCCTTTTCATCTTTACCATCATCCTTACCGGACTCTGGTTTTGCTGTTTGTTGTGATTTATAAATAGCTTCTCCAAGTTTCATAGAAGCTTGAACTAATGTTTCTGTTTTTTTCTTAATGTCCTCAATATCTTCACCTTTTAATGCATCTTTCAGGGCATTAGAACCATCTTCTATCGATTTTTTTTCAGTATCTGAAATTTTTGAGCCATGTTCTTTAAGATTTTTTTCTGTTGAGTGAATTAAAGTATCTGCTTGATTTCTCACATCAACTGACTCCCTCTTTTTTTTATCAGCTTCTTTATTTGCTTCAGCATCTTTAACCATTTTTTCAATCTCTTCGTCGCTTAAGCCTCCTGAAGCTTGAATTTGAATTTTTTGCTCTTTTCCAGTTCCTTTGTCTTTAGCAGAAACATTAACTATTCCATTTGCATCAATATCAAAAGTAACTTCTATTTGTGGTACACCTCTAGGTGCTGGAGCAATTCCAATTAATTCGAAGTTTCCTAATAATTTATTATCTGTAGCCATCTCTCTTTCACCCTGAAGAACTCTTATTGAAACAGCTGGTTGATTATCTTCAGCAGTTGAAAATACTTGGCTTTTTTTTGTTGGAATAGTTGTATTTTTTTCTATTAATTTTGTAGATACTCCACCTAGTGTCTCTATACCTAAAGATAACGGCGTAACATCTAGCAAAAGAACATCCTTTACATCACCTTGTAGCACTCCTGCCTGTATAGCTGCACCCATCGCAACCACTTCATCAGGATTAACACTTTTATTTGGTTCTTTACCAAAGAAGTTTTTAACCTCGCTTATAACCTTCGGCATTCGTGTCATACCTCCAACTAAAACAATTTCATCTATATCACTCGCCGAAATACCGGCATCTTTTAAAGCTGTTTTGCAAGGAGGGATTGTTCTAGAAATTAAATCTTCAACTAGCGCTTCAAGTTTGGCTCTAGTCATTTTCAAATTGATATGTTTAGGGCCAGTTTTATCTGCAGTTATAAAAGGTAAATTAATATCAGTTTGCTCTGCAGCAGATAATTCAATTTTTGCTTTTTCAGCTGCCTCTTTTAATCTTTGTAAAGCCAATTTGTCAGATTTTAAATCTATACCGCTGTCCTTTTTAAATTCATTAATTAGATATTCCACGACCGCATTGTCGAAGTCTTCTCCGCCTAAAAAGGTATCTCCATTAGTCGATTTAACCTCAAAAACTCCATCTCCTAATTCAAGGATTGAAACATCAAATGTACCTCCCCCCAAATCATACACAGCAATTTTTTTATTTTGTTTTTTATCTAATCCATAAGCTAATGATGCAGCAGTTGGCTCATTTATAATTCTTAAAACTTCCAATCCAGCAATTTTACCAGCATCTTTTGTGGCTTGTCTTTGTGCATCATTAAAATAAGCTGGAACTGTAATCACAGCTTTTGTAACGGCTTGACCTAAATATTTTTCAGCTGTTTCTTTCATCTTTTGTAGAATAAAGGCTGAAATCTGTGAAGGTGAATATTTTTCTCCTTTAGACTCTATCCATGCATCACCCTTTTCAGAATTTACAATTTTAAAAGGAGCAGCTTCTATATCTTTTTTAACTGTTGGATCATCAAAATTTCTGCCAATTAATCTTTTAACAGCAAAAATTGTATTTTCTGGATTTGTTACAGCTTGTCTCTTAGCAGGTTGTCCAATTAATTTTTCTTTTTCATTTGTAAAAGCAACAACAGAAGGGGTCGTTCTTGCACCTTCAGCGTTCTCTAACACTTTTGCTTGACTACCTTCCATTATAGCCACGCAAGAATTAGTTGTTCCTAGATCTATTCCAATTATCTTACTCATATTTTTGTCTATTTAGAGCTCATATAGGGTTTAAATTTCATTCTACAAGTTGGTTAAAAAATTATTTATTTTGGTTTTTTTCCTTATTTTCATTGTTTTTTTCATCGTTTTTTTGTGATTTTTTTGAAACACCTACTAAAGATGGTCTCAATAATCTATCTTTTATTGTAAATCCCTTTTGTATTTCTTTTATAATGGTGCCAGGTTCTTTTTGATCATCCTCAATCTCCATCATAGCTTGGTGAAAATTTGGATCTAGTCTTTTATTTAAACTCTCAATTGGCTTGATATTATTTTTTGAGAATATTGAAATTAAATCATTATAAATAATTTCTAAGTGATCCAAAGTTTTACTTAATGAGTCGGTATTCTTCAAAGCTTCATCATTTTTAAGTATATCTTTCGATCTTTCAAGGTTATCGATTAAATTGAGAGCTTCTCTTGCAAATGCCACTCCACCATATTCATAAGCTTCC
>CACLEQ010000017.1:0-17374 GCA_902605995.1 uncultured Pelagibacteraceae bacterium | reverse complement strand
TTATTGCAATAATTGCTATTTCAAATTTTCCATCTAAAGCAAATCGAATTGAACTCAAACCAATACATACACCCATCAGTGTTAACATATTTGGTAAAATCATTCTTGCACTTTTTTTATCTGCTATAATTTTTAAATTTGGTTTTTTTTGTTCCATGTTATTTTTTTGCCAACAAAGTTTCGCCTGATATGGCTTTTTGACCAACTTTTACAAGTGGCTCATAATTTTCATAATATACATCAGCTCTACTACCAAATCGTATCATACCAATACGATCTCCTTGTTTCAATTCTTGATCTTTATTAGACTCGCAAACTATTCTTCGCGCAACCAATCCAGCTATTTGGACAACTATAATATCATTGTTGTGAGGGTCTTTAATCTTAAAGTAATTTCTTTCATTATCCTCACTCGCTTTATCCAACGAAGCGTTTACAAACTTACCAGGCTTATATAAAATTTCCTCTATCTTACCACTACAAGGGGTTCTGTTTACGTGGCAATCAAATACATTCATAAAAACACTAATCTTTTTAAATTTTTTATTTTCAAGACCAAGTTCTTTAGGGCCATCAACCTCTTCTACCTTTACAACCTCGCCATCTGCTGGACTAATAAGATAATTATCATCATCTATAATAACTCTCTCAGGATCTCTAAAAAAATAATAAACCCAAATACTTAAGACCAAACCAATAAGACCTAGGAAATCACTAAAAATATAAAATACTATTGTGATTATTCCGGCTATAACTAAAAATTTATAACCTTCAGCGTGAATTTTTGGAAATATCTTACTAAACATATTCTTCTATTTGATAATTTGTCATTAATATGTATATAAAATCGCGAAATTCAATTATTAAGATAAAAATATAAGTGAGCAAAATTAACGTTAAAAACCCAATAGTAGAGTTAGATGGTGATGAAATGACCAGAATAATCTGGGAATTTATTAAAAAAAAATTAATACTTCCGTATCTAGATCTTGGTATTGAATATTACGATTTAGGAATGAAAAGTAGAGATAACTCAGACGATCAAATCACTATTGACTCGGCTAATGCAATTAAAAAAATTGGGGTAGGTATCAAATGCGCAACAATAACCCCAGATGAAGCACGGGTTGAAGAATTCAAATTAAAAAAAATGTGGAGATCACCGAACGGAACTATCCGAAACATTATTGGTGGTACTGTTTTTAGGGAGCCAATAATTTGTTCAAATATTCCAAAATTAGTCCCCTCTTGGACTAATCCTGTTGTGATTGGAAGACATGCTTTTGGTGATCAATATCGTGCTACTGACTTTAAAGTTCCAGGTAAAGGTAAAATGGAGGTTAAATGGACTTCGGAAGACGGTAAAGATGAAATTAAGTATGAAGTATTTAATTTTACTGGACCTGGAGTTGCACTTTCAATGTATAATTTAGATAAATCTATAGAAGATTTTGCCAGATCTTGCTTTAGTTATGGTCTTATAAAAAAATGGCCAGTTTATATGTCCACAAAAAATACTATTTTAAAAAAATACGACGGAAGGTTTAAAGACATATTTCAAGAAGTTTTTGATAAAGAATATAAAAAAGAATTTGATAAACATAAATTGACATATGAACATAGATTAATTGATGACATGGTTGCTTGCGCAATGAAATGGAGCGGCAAGTATATATGGGCATGTAAAAATTATGATGGAGATGTTCAATCAGATACTATGGCCCAAGGATATGGTTCATTAGGTTTAATGACAAGTACTTTACTAACACCTGACGGGAAAATAATGGAAGCAGAAGCAGCTCATGGAACAGTTACCAGACATTATAGAATGCACCAACAGGGAAAAGAAACATCAACTAATCCAATTGCATCAATTTTTGCTTGGACAAGAGGATTAGCACACAGAGGTAAACTTGATAGCAACGATGATCTTATTAAATTTGCTAATACAATAGAAAAAGTTTGTATTGAAAGTGTTGAAAATGGCTCAATGACAAAAGATTTAGCGATATTAGTTGGACCTTCAAGTAAATATCTTACAACTAATCAATTTTTGGATATAATAGATAATAATTTAAGACAGAAATTAAATTAAAGACTTTAGTTTTTCAAAAGCCTCATCAATTTTATTCTTATCTTGTCCCCCTGCTTGTGCAAAATCTTTTCTTCCACCACCCCCTTTTCCGCCAATGATTTCTGAACCTAATTTTACAAATTTGACTGCATCATATTTATTAACTAACTTATCAGTGACTCCAACACCTAAGCCAACCTTATCTTCACTACTTGAAAAGACGATTATAATTCCATCCCCAAGTTCTTTTTTTCCATTATCAACTAATTTTCTTAAATCCTTTGGAGGTAAATCTTGCACTTTTTGAAATCTAACTTTTACGTCATTTATTTTTTGATCATTAATAATATTTTTTGTTTTGTCTTTAAGAACTAAGCTAACATTCAATTGTTCAAGTTGTCTTGAAAGATTTTTTATAATCTCTTTTAAATCTTTGTTATCAACTTTAGGGTTGCCTCCAAGTTTTATAATTTGAGATGATAAGTCTTTAATGTTTTCTTCATCTTTTTGAGTAGATAAAGTTGATAATTTTTCTTTATTCTTAATAAAGTGCTCAAGTTGTTTATCTCTTAAAGCTTCAACTCTTCTAACACCCGCAGCAATAGATGATTGGCTTACAATTTTAAATTTTCCAATATCACCAGTATTTTTAACATGTGTTCCTCCACACAACTCCGTTGAAAAATATGCTTCTTTTTCCTTACCCATAGATACCACTCTAACTTCGTCTCCATATTTTTCTCCAAAGAAAGCCAACGCACCTTTTTCGATAGCAGCCTTTGGTGTCATAATTCTTGTAGTTACTTCAGAACTATTTGAGACATATTCATTAACCAACTTATCAATAGTCTCCAACTCTTCATTGGTAATTGGTTTCATATGACTAAAGTCAAATCTCAATCGATCTGGAGCAACTAAAGATCCTTTTTGCATAACATGTTTGCCCAAAGTTCTTCTTAATGACTCGTGGAGTAAGTGTGTAGCAGAATGATAAGCTTTTAAATTATTTCTTCTTTCTACATCTATTTTCATTTCAATTACGTCGTTAATCTTTATTTCTCCAGTCTTCAAAGATCCATAATGAACAAATAAGTCTCCAAGTTTTTTTTGTGTATCCTCTACTTCAAAAATAGAATTACCAGAAACGATTGTTCCTTTGTCTCCGATTTGTCCTCCTGACTCACCGTAAAAAGGAGTTTGATTAGTAATTATCATCCCTTCTTCACCAGTAGATAAAGATTTTACCTCTTTATTATCTTTAATTAAATTTAATACGATACCTTCAGACTGATTAGACTCGTAACCTAAAAATTCTGTCGGACCCGCTTTGTCTTTAATTGAAAACCATATTGCTTCCTCAGAACTATCTCCAGAACCTTTCCAGTTCTTTTTTGCAAGTTCTTTACTTTTTTTCATCAATTCATCAAATTTCTTATTATCAACTTTCAATGATTTATTCTTTAAAATGTCTTCTGTAAGATCTAATGGAAAACCGTAGGTGTCATATAATTTGAATGCTACATCACCAGGTAAAACTTTGTCTATTTTTGCAATTTCATCATTCAAAATTTTGATACCTCTATCTAGTAAAACTAAAAATTTTTCCTCCTCCATTCTTAAAGTCTCTTTGATTAAAGATTGAGACCTTTCAAGCTCTGGATAATTTCCTGACATCTCGTTTTTTAAAGTATCGAAAATTTTATAAAAGATTGGATCTTTAGATCCTAACAAATGAGAATGTCTCATTCCCCTTCTCATAATTCTTCTTAGGACATATCCACGACCTTCATTTGAAGGTAAAACACCTTCAGCTAAAAGAAATGAGCTTGCTCTTAAGTGATCAGCAATCACTCTAAAACTGGATATATTTTTATCTTCTTGTTTGACTTTAATTACTTCAGATATAGAGCTGATTAGTTTCTTAAAGTGATCTGTTTGATAGTTATCATGTGTACCTTGTAAAAGAGCTGCAATTCTCTCTAAGCCCATCCCTGTATCAACAGATGGTTTTGGTAAATCTATTCTTTTATCTTTTGAAACTTGTTCATACTGCATAAAAACTAGGTTCCAAATTTCAATAAAACGATCTCCGTCTTGATCTTTAGTTCCAGGTAAACCGCCTTTTAAATGATCACCATGATCATAAAATATTTCTGAGCAAGGTCCACAGGGTCCTGTCTCCCCCATTGACCAAAAGTTATCAGATGTTGAAATTCTAATTATTCTATCATCGCTAAAACCCGCTATTTTCTTCCAAAAATTGAAAGCTTCATCGTCCTCATGAAAAACGGTTACATAAATTCTGTTTTTATCCAAACCAAAGTCTTTGGTTATTAAATTCCATGCGAGTTCAATTCCTCTTTCTTTAAAATAATCTCCAAAAGAAAAGTTTCCTAACATTTCAAAGAAAGTATGGTGTCTTGGTGTATAACCAACATTTTCTAAATCATTATGCTTACCTCCTGCTCTTACACATTTTTGTGAAGTAGTTGCCCTTTGATAATCTCTTTTTTCTAAACCAGTAAATACATTTTTAAACTGAACCATACCTGAATTAGCAAAAATTAAGGTTGGATCATTATTTGGTACTAGATTACTAGACTCAACAATCTTATGATCGTTTTTCTCGAAGTATTTAAGAAAAGTGCTTCTTATTTCATTTAATGATTTGTCCGCCATATTTTTAAAATACAGCTTTTTTTTTCTATGTCTAGATAACGATAAGGGGGAAAGGCGCTTATAATAAGCGCCTTTATAATTTAAAGATGACCTTTAATTCTAGTTCTTTTTAGGAGGAGTAGCTTCTTTATCTGCCTCTTCTTTTTCTGCTACTTTCTTCTCTTTTTCAATTTTTTCAGGACTTAACGGATTTCCCTCAATTTTTTTAGAAATCACACCTGCTTTTTCTCTAATTGACATTTCAATTTCTGCAGCAACTTGTGGATTTTGAGCTAAATAGACTTTAGCATTTTCTCTACCTTGTCCTATTTTCTCACCCTTATAAGCATACCATGCTCCTGATTTTTCAATAATGTCAGCTTTAGAACCTAGGTCTACTAACTCACCCATTTTACT
Organism: uncultured Pelagibacteraceae bacterium; assembly: GCA_902605995.1. Taxonomy (GTDB): domain Bacteria; phylum Pseudomonadota; class Alphaproteobacteria; order Pelagibacterales; family Pelagibacteraceae; genus Pelagibacter. The sequence goes on along the minus strand of CACLEQ010000017.1, from coordinate 12,225 downwards.
AATTCCTCTTCCATACATTAAATCGAACTCAACAACTTTAAATGGTGGTGCAACTTTATTCTTAACAACTTTAACTCTAGTTGAGTTACCAATAATTTCATCTTTATCTTTGATGGCACCAATTCTTCTAATATCCATTCTCACAGATGAATAAAACTTCAACGCATTTCCACCTGATGTTGTTTCAGGGCTTCCAAACATAACTCCTATTTTCATTCTGATTTGGTTAATGAAAATCATCATTGTGTTTGTATTTGAAATTGAACCAGTCAACTTTCTTAAAGCCTGACTCATTAATCTTGATTGAAGACCAACATGATGATCACCCATCTCACCTTCAATTTCAGCTCTTGGAGTTAACGCTGCAACCGAATCAATTACAATGACTGAAATGGAGCCTGATTTTACTAGTGTATCAGCTATTTCTAAAGCTTGCTCACCAGCGTCTGGTTGTGAGATTAAAAGCTCTTCAGTATTCACTCCTAATTTTTTTGCATAAATTGGATCTAAAGCATGTTCAGCATCAACGAATGCACAGATACCGCCAGCCTTTTGGGCTTCAGCAACAACTTGTAATGCTAGTGTTGTTTTTCCAGAAGACTCAGGTCCGTAAACTTCAACAATTCTCCCTTTTGGTAATCCACCTATTCCTAAAGCTAAATCCAAACTTAAAGAACCTGTGGAAATAGACTCTATGTCCATAGCTCTTTTTTCACCTAACTTCATAACTGAACCTTTGCCGAAATTGTCAGTTATTTGACTGATAGCTGCATCTAAAGCTTTATTTTTCTCTTTATTTACCAAATCTTGATCTTTTGCAGATTTAACTACTTTTAAGTTATTTTTAGTCATTTTTAGCCTCTTTTTTAAATTTTTTTAACATACGAATCATAAAATAAATGTACACATTTTGTTCTCTTTGTCAAAATCTAATTATTTTTGGTAAAAAAAGCTAATAATTATCTAATTTTCAAATATTCATTGTTTAATAAACCTACTGATTTTAAAAGATTAAACTGAGAAAGAATAAAATTTCTCTCAGAATCAGCCAAAGAAATCTGAGCATTTAACAATAATGAGTTAGATTGAATTACCTCTAAAGTACTTCTATCAGATCCGCTATTATATTCTGCAACAATACCCTCATTTGCTATTTCAGCAGCATTAACTTGAGCTCTAACTGAGTTTAATAAACTTTTATTAGATTGATAATTCGACCATGCGCTTGCAACATCAGTTTGATTTTTTGTTATCATGTCATCTAATAGTAAATTTTTTTGTAATTCCTGACTTCGAGTCTTTTTTAAGGACGCAATATTTTTTCCACCAGAAAAAAATGGCCATGTAACTGTTGCCTTAACAGTATCCTTTTCTCTTTCGTCAACTGTTGAACTTAAATCATCCGTTTTAGTTCGATCAAAAGATAAGGTTGCTGAGGGTGCTAGATCTGATCCAGCACTTTTAGTATCCTTTTTTGATTGTTCGTATTCTAACCGAGCAATAATTAAATCTGGACTATTTTTTTTTGATAATTGAATTGCGGAGTTTAACCCATCAGGTAATGAGATTTGTAAAATTGATGATTTATCTAATAATTCTGGATCATTTATTTTACCAATGACATTTTCATAGTTAAGTTTACTTGTTAAAAAATCATTCTCAGCTTGGATCAATTTTGCTTGGGCACCAGCTAAAGAAGACTCAGACTGCGCAACATCAGATATGGATATACTTCCTCTCTCAAGTCTAATTCTATCTGTTTCAACCTGCCTATCTAATAGATTTACATTCGACCTATTAATCTTTAATTTTTCATTTGTTGAAACTAGTCCAGTATAAGCTTGGATTGATTTATATAATATTTCTTGTTCTTTTTTTAAGATTTTAGCTTTTGCTAATTCAATCCCAATTTTTGTTTTTGCTAACTCAGCTCCTCTACCAAAATCAATCAACGTTTGAGTGACTGTGATAGATTTTAATGTTGGATCTACATCAGTAATATCCGCATTAGATCCATCTCTGTTTGTTAATTTTTCTGTACTCTCCTCACTTTTGCTTCCACTCAAAGTAACTGTTGGAAGATAAGATCCTTTAGAAATATTATGCTCTTGTTCTGAAATATTTAAGCTTTGTCTTTCTGCGTTTAGTTCAGAATTATTTTCATAAGCTTTTTTTAATGCTACAGTAAAAGTATCAGCACTTACATTTACAAATAAAAATAAACTAGACAAAATTATATATAAAATTCTATTCATTTTGTTTTATATACAGCAGATTTGATCTGATGATTACTATTTAAATTAAATATAACTGAAGCATATTTAGGCATATTTCTAAACATATTTTGTGTAATTCTTTGGTACGTCTGCATAAAATTTAATACATCTCCTCTGCTCATTATTTTTGATTTCACTTTGCTTTGAACCCAAAGTTTTCTCTCTTGTTTTAATCTCCATTTTTGTAATAAGCTAAAATTTTTTGCTTTTAGATAAACCAAACAATTTAATTGTGAATATAAATTTTTATATTTTGATTTTAATTGGTTGTTAACATATTTTCTCCAAATCTGTTTTTGATCTTTTGCCTTTTCCAATGAATTAATTGTTTTCTTTAAAGTATTATTTTTCTCTGATTTTGCTCCAACACACCATCCTTCAAAAATAATAACATCTGGTCTCTTTTTTAAATCATACCATTTCTTTTTATTATACCTGTCATCGATAGCTTTATTAAATGTTGGTAATTTAAATCTTTTAAATTTCTTACTTTTTGACTTTTTAAAGAAATTCAGCATCATATTAATATCATGTGTTCCAGGCACACCTCTAGTTAAAAGCATGGGATGTAATCTTTTTGATAGATTAATTCGCTCTTTTCTTGTTTTATAGAAGTCATCAATAGAAATTCTAAAAACATTTAATTTAAAGTATTTTGTTAATATAATTCTGATTAAAGAACTAATTGTAGTTTTACCTGTTCCTTGGCCTCCTGCTAAACCTACAAAATATGGTTTTTTTTTATCAGCTTTTTTACTAATCCAAAAACATAAAGGAATTAAGAAAGATTTAATCATTCTCTCTTTATTTTTAAATTTATCAGCTTTTGTCTCTTGAGATTTAATAAACTTTAAACAGTCTTTTTTTACCTTACTAAAGCATAAACTAAATTGTTGCATGAAAATTATTTTTTGTCTAAAGGATGATTTTGACCATCGTTTACCGGAACATCTTTGATATCAAAAGTATTTATTTCATCAATACACCCAACATTAAATCCTGTCATTGCTGGGTTAATCCTTGGATTATGATGAGTGTAAATTCCACAATCAGAACAGAAGTAATGTTTAGCAACTTTTGAATGAAATTGATAAAGTTTTAATTTGTCTTTCCCTTTGGTAATTTTAAAATCTTCATTTTTTACCATCGACATGATTGCTCCTTTTCTTTTACAAATAGAACAATTGCATTTTATTACTTTAGCTAAGTCTCCCTCTAAATTTATTTCAGCCTCTATAGCACCACAATGACACGATAGTTTTTTCACTATTCTCCCCATTTTCCATGAAACTCATAAACTACAGCAGGTTTATCGCCTACTACCCAACCATCATGACCCGGTTCTATTGAATATGCATCACCAGCCTTATAAGTTAATTCGGTTCCATCATCATGTTTTGCGCAAACTGCTCCTGAAACAATTACTCCAAGGTGTTTTGCTTTACAGCTATCTGTGCCAACTGTTGGCTTAATGTCTTGTGACCATTTCCAACCTGGTTGTAAAACTAATCTCATAACTCTTTGATCTCCTACTTTTACAATATCTATTTTGGCATTTTTAAAATTCGTGTTACTTTCATCTGGATTATCAAAAGTTTTGACTTCAATTGAGCTCATATTTTTTTCTCCTTTTATAATTAAATTAGAATTTAAAACTATCCTTGGTTGAAGTTATCCACAAGCATACAAAATATAGTTTTGATGTTCACTTTTTGATTCACTTTTGATTCAATTACGGACTCAAAATACAACCTCTTGCGTGCATTGTATAAATGGTCTATAAATTAGAACAAAACAAGAACATGAAACTAACTATTCCCTATTATCTACATAAAGCTGGTGCTGGTTTCCCATCGCCTGCCACTGATTATATCGAAGAAGATATCGATCTGAACATGCATTTAATCAAAAATGTTCCAGCGACTTTCATTATTAGAGTGCAAGGAAAATCTATGGTTGATGTCGGGATTAATGATGGTGACTTATTAGTTGTCGATAAAAGTTTAAAACCTAAAAACTTTTCAACAGTTATTGCAAATGTTCATGACGAGCTTGTGGTTAAAACTTTGGTTCAAGAAAGAGATAAAAAATTCCTATCATCAGGCTCTAAGGATTTTTCTAATAGAATTTTGATTAATGAGGAAGAAGATGTCTTTATTTGGGGAGTTGTGACTTATGTCATCCATTCAACGTACTAAAAAAATAGGTCTAGTTGATTGTAATTCTTTCTATGTTTCATGTGAAAGATTATTCAATCCAAGAATAAGAAAAAAACCTGTGGTTGTTTTATCCAATAATGATGGTTGTATCATTTCTAGGTCCAATGAAGCAAAGGCATTGGGGATTAAGATGGGTGAGCCTTATTTTAAAGCAAAAGATATCATCGTTAAAAATAAAGTTGAAGTTTTTTCATCAAATTACTCTTTATATGGAGATTTATCTAGAAGAGTAATGAGAACTCTGAAAAGATTTAATACTGAAATAGAGGTATATTCAATCGATGAGGCATTTATAGATCTATCCAATTTTCCAGATTCTGAAGTTGAAAAGATTGGAAGAGAAATTAGACAAACAGTTCTACAATGGACTGGAATTCCAACTAGCATTGGTATTGCCAAAACTAAAACCTTAAGTAAAGTTGCAAATCATATTGCAAAGAAAAAACAATCAGGTGTTACCAGCTTAATCGGCATAGAGAATTTAGATCCAATTTTAGAAAAAGTTGAAATTAATGATGTTTGGGGTGTTGGGAGGCAGCTTACAAAGTTTTATCAAAAAAACGGTATTTATAACGCTAAACAGCTTAAGAATAAATCTAATACCTGGATCAAAAAATGTTCTAATGTTTTAAGCTCAAGAACAGCAATGGAGCTAAGAGGTACACCCTGTATAAACCTGGAAACTACACAAACAAAAAGGAAAAGTTGTGTTGTCTCAAGATCATTTGGAAAAAGAATTGAAAAATTTCAGGAACTAAAAGAAGCAGTTGCAAACTATTGCTTGAATGCATCTGAAAAAATTAGATCAGAGTCTTTGGTTGCAAAAGCTATAACTGTATTTGTTAGAACCAGTCCTTTTCAAAGAGATTATGGATATTACTCAAATTCAAAAACAATTGATTTTCCAATTGCAACAAATAATAGCATTGAAACTGTAAAAACTGCAATTGCAATCTTAGAAAATATTTTTAAAAATGGGTATCGTTATCAAAAAGCAGGTGTCATGCTTACAGGGCTGCGTAATGATGACAGTAAAAAAAACTTATTCTCATCAGAAAAAGATGAAAAAATAAAAACTTTAATGCAATCAATTGATAATACTAACTATAGATATGGAAGATCTACATTAAGTCTTGCGAGTGCAGGTGTTCATAAAAAATGGAATATGCGAAGACAGTACTCTTCTAAAATAGATACAGCTGATTTTTATTGTTTACCCACAATTAAAGCAATCTAATACAAACCAATCAACCAGTATTTTTCATTGCAGCTGAAATACCAGCTATGGAGGTTAGTAATGCATCATTTAGATACAGCTTATTTTTTCGGTTTTTATTAACTTGAAGTTTTTTAATTACAGTAGGTTGAATAATATTTAATACCTCAGAGTATATATTTCTGGCTATAATTGGAGATCTAAATTGTTTTCTAATAAAAGCGATTTCCTTAGGTGTAATTTTTTTGTTTAATTTTTTTATAATATCAAATTGGAATCTAAGTTTTTTTCCAACTCTCTTTAAACTGTCATTGGCTAAATATTCTTCATAAATTTTCGATATCTCAGGATCAGCTTTTGCGATGACCATATCTAGAGTATCAAGCATAGAGTTAAAAAATGGCCAATTTTTCTCCATATCTAATAAAGTCTCTCTAAATTTAAGAATATATGAATATCTTAAAGCCTCAGCACTTCCAAGCCAAGCAGGAAGCATAAGTCTAATTTGTGTCCAAGCAAAAACCCAAGGTATTGCTCTTAAACTTTTTATATTATCAATATTTTTTCTTTTTGATGGTCTAGAACCAATTGAAAGTTTTCCAAGTGCTTTATGTGGAGTGACTGTTTCAAAATATTTTATGAAATCTGAGCTTTGATTAATATTTTTTCTGTAAGAACTTTTAGATATATCCGACATTTTTTCAATTAGTTTTCTCCAACTATTTTTTGGAGACGGCGGTGGATTGAGAGTGGCTTCAGTTACAGCGCCTATATAACTACACAAATTATAGTTAGCTAAGGGTTCATAACCATATTTTTGTTGAATGACCTCACCTTGGTCAGTAATTCTAATTTTACCATTTACAGAATTAGGAGGAAGAGATCTAAGAGTTGCCTGTATTGGTCCACCACCTCTACCTGCAGACCCACCTCGTCCATGAAAAAAGATAATCTCAATATTAAATTTCCTTGCTAAACTTACTATTTCCTCTTGAGCCTTATACTGATGCCAACTCGCACATATTTTACCAGCATCCTTACTTGAGTCTGAATACCCAATCATCACCTCTTGTTTATTGTTGATCAATTTTCTATACCACTTTTGTGAAAATAAAGTTTGCATTATGGATTTTGAATTAATTAGATCATCCAAAGTTTCAAATAATGGAACAACCCTTAATTTATCTTTTATTTTTGCTTCCTTTTGTAAAAAGAATACTGACAATAAGTCAGAAGCTGAAGTTGTCATTGATATTACATAGGCCCCTAAACTTTCACTGGGTTCATTAGCTAATATTTTAAAAGTAGCCCAAACCTCTTTATTTTCTTTATTTCTAAATTGTAAGTTATTTATTTGATTTTTTTTTGAAATTATTTGTTTTTTTAAGAATTTAATCTTTTCATTTTCACTAAATTTTAAATATTCTTTACTATATTTTCTTTTTGCAAATTCATTTATCAATTGACTGTGTCTAGATGACTCTTGTCTAATATCTAATCTTGCTAAATTAATACCAAAACATTTAGCTCTTCTCATCAAGTCAAGTAATTCACCGCTAGCTATATTTTCATTTTGATTTTGTTCAAGAGACTCTCTCACTACTCTAAGTGGCTTTAATATTTCTTCACGTGAGCTTATTAATTTTTTGTGATTTAGGGGTTTTTTATTAACTAAATGTTGCTCGATGGATCTATGCGTTGTCCGAATTTTGTCTCTTAAAGGTCTTAAAAAAACTCTATAGGGCTCAAATGATTTTCCAACTTTTTTGATAATTTTTTTTGAGCATTTCTTCATAGAATATGATCTTATGATTTTAGTAAGAGCTTTCTCATAAAGTTTGGCAGCTTCCCATCTGGACAATAAAATTACTTTTCTTGTAACATCTGCTGTAACATTTGGATTACCGTCTCGATCACCACCCATCCATGAGCCAAAAACTATTGGGTTAAAATTTTTTGGTAAACCTTTACCCATATTTTTTAAAAATATAGAGTTTAATTTTCTGTAAACTTTTGGAACTGTGTCCCACAAACTATCTTCAATTACTGCAAGTCCCCATCTAGCCTCATCAAAAGGTGATGGTTTTATTCTTTTTAAATCATCTGTGTTCCAAATAATTGTTAGTTCATCAAAAAGTTCTTTATCAAGTACTTTTAATTTCGAAGGAAAATTTTTTAATAGTTCTCTTTGCTCTAGTATCTCAATAATTTTGTGATATTTCTGAATCGAAGTTCTTCTTTTTACCTCTGTAGGATGAGCTGTTAAAACAATGCCTATATTTAAATTTTTTGCTAAATTATAAATTGTATTATTTGAAATATTTTTTTTCCTGAATAGATCTGCAAAAATTTCATCAATGAATATACTCTGCTTGTTTAATTTTTTCTTATTATTTTCATAATCATTTAAAGTTCTAGAGGCGTCTACTAACTCAGCTAAATTAATTAAATTCATAAAATGTGAAAATGCTCTTGTTACTTTTAAAGTATTTTGACAATTAAGTTTTTTTATAGCTTCTATAACTTTAATATTTAATTTTTTTTGATTTGGATTTACTTTACTTGCTTTTGACAATTTTCTAATTTTTTCTACTAAATTAAAAAACTTTTGACCTTCTTGAGTATAGATAACTTTTCCAAGCATACTTCCCAAATACTTAACATCATCTCTTTGAAGCTTAGTTGGAATTCTTTCATAATAAAGGTCTTTTTTTTTCATTTAACATTCTCAATATTTTTTATTTGACTTAAACAATTTTTATATTCTTCAATATTTTCTCTAAGTGCTAAATTAGAAATTGAATAAATTGCAATAAGAAGTAATACCAAAGGCATCGCAGTAATTATGGATGCATTACTTTTTATTAATAAAATATAAATTATTATAAAAAAAGCTGAACGTATTAATACTGTTGTTTTAAATACACTTATTATTGATAAAGAATGTTTTATTAAATTATAAAAACTCATTTGTGAAGGACCAAAATATCTATTCCCTCTTTCTGATGGAATTGAAATTAAGTTATTTTCAACTTTAATTAAGGATCCTGAAAAACTATTCCAGGTAGCTTTTTCATTAAGCATTTTTTCAATAGTAGATTTAGATAAACAAGTAAAATTTCCAAATTTGATAGACTTTCCTGTAAATGTTAGAGTTATAATTTTATGAATTTGATAACAAACTTTAAATAATAAGCTCTCAGATCTTTTCACTCTTTTGGCAACAATAGAATTTCCTTTAGAATTTTCAATATTATTCAATAAATCCAAAATTTCCACTGGTCTATCTTCTCCATCACCATCCATTGGTATGACATAGTCAAATTCCTCTTTTTCAAAAATATATTTTAATCCAACCGCTATACATCTTGCATGACCTTGGTTTTTTTTCATATTAATAATCTTGAAAGATTTAATATTTTCTAGTTTTTTTTCCTCACTTAAACGATCGTGATTAGAAGCATCATTAATAATTATTACCGAAAGTTGAAATTTCGGATCTATCGACAATCCATTTATTTCATCTACCAATTTAGATACAGATTTCCAATCATTATAAACTGGTATTAAGATTTTAATATTCATAAATAATTTCCTTTATTTAATACCTTCCTAAACAAACACCATCCACACAAATAAACTGCGATGCATCTCGTAATATTTTATCATTATTATATCCCTCCCAAGTGGGTCTAGATTTTAAGTGATATGAAAGGTTTCCAGCGTTCCATTCATTGCCTGTTACAAATTGAATTTCTTTATCAAAATTTTGATCCCATGTTATTTGAACCTTAGCTGCAATCTGTCTTCCAGGATAATCTGTTCTCTTATCTTTTTGGGAGATAGAAATATATGAATAAAGAATTGGTGATAAAAAAAATAAAAATAAAAATCCATACAAAAAAGACTGTATTTTTTTAAAGTTTATTTGAGATTTAAACATATAAACAAAAAGGACACCAAAAAATAAATAAAAAGGAGCCATCCACATTGTTCTAATTTTTGACCCAAGAATAATTGAGGTTAAAAGTATTAAAAGGATCGGTAAAATAGTAATTGATATTAAATAAAGAAATTTTTTGTCTTTCAATTTAAATTGATATTTGACTTTTTTAACTAAAAGAAACATCAGAAAAAGAAAGGGTATTAAAATAACCACTTGTTTGAATAAAAAAATTAATGGTAGTTTAAAATGATTTAAAATACCCATTTCGTCTAAACTTGTCCTTTTCAAACCATAAGTGATTGTAATAAATTCATTATCATACAACCAAATCAAATGTGGAACTAGTAAAACCAAAAATATTTCAATGGTAATCAAATATTTAAAATCAAATTTTTTTAATTTTTTGAAAAAAATCAAATAAATAAATAATAAATCAATTGATATTAACAAGTATACAAAAAGATATTTGGATAAAAATCCAATCGCACCAAATAACCCAACTAAAAAACAATCTAGAAATCTTATTTCTTTACTTTTGTAAATATTCCAGGAATAATAAACAACCATTGACCAAAATGGTAATTGACAAACATTCACATTAAATTCAGGGGTTGTAAAATTATAAAAAAATATAGATTCTAATAACAAAACTGAAATCAGACTTAATTTGATATTATTTAAAATTTCATTAGCAAATTTAAAAACATAAAAAAAAGCTATTGTCACAAAAATTTGACTTAACAAGTAATAAGCCCAATCTTGCGGCCCAAAAATATTAAAAAAAACTTCAGGAAAAAACGCACTGCCTGGTGGATGTTTATCGAAACCCCAATCTAGATTACTTCCCCAAGCCAAAGCCTCAATAACATCTAATGGTAGATTTTTGTTTGTTAAGGATGGAACTAATGTCCAAATTATCAAATGCGATAGTGCGAAAATAAAAAATATATTATTTATATTTCTAGTTGAAATATTCATAATCAAATATTTACAATAATTAAGCTTACTTGACACCCATAATTTGCTGAATATACTCCCTCGAATTCGAAAATAAAAATGAGTAAATCCATTAAAGCAAAAAAAAAAGTTACAAAATCAAAAGTAAAAATAACTACTAAAGTAAAAAAAAAAGTAGCTCCTAAGCCAAATACTGTTAAAGTACCATTAAAAATATCAAAAACTTATATTCCTAAAGAAACTGAAAAATATATGTGTGAGAAACACAAAGTCTTTTTTAGAATTAAGCTTCAAGAGTGGAAAAAAGAGTTAGTTAAAGCTAACAATGAGTCTTTATATAATGGAAGTATGGATGATAATAGTATTTCTGCAGATATAGTAGATCAAGCAAGTTCTTATACTGATAAAAATGTTGAAATGAAATCAATTAATAGACAAATAAAATTAATTTCTGAGATTGATAAAGCTTTAATGAGAATTAGAGATGATACTTATGGCTATTGCCTAGATACTGCAGAGCCTATTGGGTTAAAAAGACTAATGGCGCGACCAGTTGCAAAATATACAATTACTGCTCAAGAAAAACACGAAAAAAATGAGAAAGTCCATGCCGACGAATAAAAAGAAGAAAAAAAATAAGATTGTTCACAATCCAATAACCTACAATTTTACTAAAAAATATATATATTTTTACTACGCCTTTTTTTGGATACTTTTAATGATCTTTGTATTTACTAGATGAACAAAAAATTTCTTTTGATTGTTTTAGTAATATTAGCTATCGAGTTATCTGGACACGGAATTATTGTATCTCTACTCAGACTTTTAAAATCAATGGGGTAATCAAGGTTTTGGTGGTAACTCATTTTTATCCATAAAAGAAAATCCTTTTATCACGGCATCTCGGGAGGAAATTTCATTATACCATCTTGTAAGATTCTTAAATTTCGATAGCCCTATATCATGCCACTCATGACGTGCAATCCAAGGAAAGGTTCCAATATCTGCAATAGTATAATTGTCTCCAGATAAAAACTTTGATGCTGAAAGTCTTTCGTCTAATTCTTTATAAATTCTTTTTGAAATATCAAAATACCTTTTTTCACCAAATTCACTTTTACCAGGATTATAATGATGAAATTGATGATGTTGACCCAGCAAAGGACCGATATAACCCATTTGTGCCATAAGCCATTGATTTATTTCTAACCTCTCATTTTTGTCATAAAACAATCCACTTTCTTCAGCTAAATAAATTAAAATCGCTCCAGACTCAAAGACAGTCTTATTGTTTTTATGATCAATTATGACTGGAATTTTACTTAGAGGGCTTATCTTTTTAAATTCTGTTTTAAATTGTTCCCCATTATTGATATCTATTTTTGTAACTTTGTATTCGAAGCGTATTTCCTCAAGCATAATACTAATTTTTTTTCCGTTTGGTGTATTAGCAGAAAAAAGCTCTATCACACTTTTTTACCAAGTCTTTTTAGTAAATTTGTCGAAGTAGTAGTAAATTCAAATCTATATTTTTCATTTGGTCTAGCTAATTTAAAACAAGCTCTAGCTGCTAGCGCTCCTTCGTGAAATCCCGATAATATTAATTTTAAT
>CACLEQ010000016.1:0-17698 GCA_902605995.1 uncultured Pelagibacteraceae bacterium | reverse complement strand
TTAAATTTAATTGATAATTTTTTAGATGAAAAAAATAGTTTTATATTTGAGTCTGTTGAAAAAGGAAAAATAAAAGGAAGATATACTATATTCGGAAAAGACCCTGATAAAGTTTGGGAATTTAATAACAATAATTCTTATTTAATAAAAAAAAATAAAAAAATTAAGCAAAAAGCTAATCCGAAAGATTTAATTGAGAAAATAATTGAAGATTTTAAATTTAAAACCCCTAAAAATTTACCAAAAATATGCTCTCTAATTTCAGGATATTTTTCTTACGACGCGATAAGATATATAGAGAAGATTCCTAACAATTGTAAAGATGATCTAAAATTGCCAGATGTTAGACTTTTAAGACCAAGAACACTTATAATCCATGATAATCTTAAAAAAGAAATATTTTATATTAGCAATATTTTTAAAGATGAAAAAATTAATAATTATCAAAAAAAATATGATGATATTCAGTCTAATCTTTTTAAATTATCAATTCAATCTTCTATAAAAAGAATTCAAAAAGAAAAATATAAAAATCTTAATGAAATAAAGGTTAAGTCTAATACTTCTAAAAATAGATTTCTAACAATGGTAAATAAAGCAAAAAAATATATAAAATTTGGTGATATATTTCAGGTCGTTTTAAGCCAGAGATTTGAAGCAAAATTAACCAAAAAACCAATTGATATTTACAAAAAACTTAGAATAACCAATCCTTCTCCATTTATGTTTTTTTTTAATTTTAGTGACTTTCAGATAATTGGCGCAAGTCCAGAAATATTAGTAAGATTAAGGGACAATAGAATTACAGTTAGACCTATCGCTGGAACAAGACCGAGAGGTAAAACAAAAAAAGAGGATATTTTTTATGAAAAAGATTTACTCAAAGATAAGAAAGAACTTTCAGAACATTTAATGTTACTGGATTTAGGAAGAAACGATGCTGGAAAAGTCTCAAAAATAAATACTGTAAAAGTGACAGAAAGTTTTATCATTGAAAAGTATTCTCACGTCATGCATATAGTTTCAAATGTAATCGGTGAATATAATAAGAAATTTTCAAAATTTAAATCACTTTTAGCAGGTTTTCCTGCGGGTACTGTTTCTGGAGCACCAAAAATTAGAGCTATGGAAATAATTGATGAATTGGAAACGACTAAAAGAAAAGTTTATGCTGGTGGTATTGGATACTTTTCAGCAAATGGAGAGTTTGATACATGCATAGCTTTAAGAACAGCTGTAGCCAAAAAAGATAGATTTTATGTTCAGGCTGGTGCTGGAATTGTTGCTGATAGTAAACCTATAAAAGAATATGAAGAAACTGTAAATAAAGCTAAAGCTTTAATTAATGCTTTAAAATGAAAAAAATAATTTTAATAGATAATTACGATAGTTTTACTTTTAATCTCTATCATTACCTATCCTCATTCAAAGTAAGTGTAGACGTAATTAGAAATGATCAGATTACTTCAAATGAGATATTAGAGGGAAAATACAGTAAGATTGTAATATCTCCAGGTCCAGGTAATCCTAATCAATCAGGTAATTGTTTAAAAATAGTAAAATCTTTATATAAAAAAATTCCAATTCTTGGAGTTTGTTTAGGTCATCAGATTATAGGACAGGTGTTTGGTTCTAAAATTGTCCAAGCTAGAACACTGATGCATGGTAAAACAAGTAAAATACTTTCAAAAAAAATTGGGATATTAAGAAATCTTCCAGGATCCTTCGAGGCAACAAGGTATCACAGCTTAATTATTGATAAAAAATCATTTTCAAAACATCTTGAAATCACAGCTGAAAGTAAAGATGGGCTAATTATGGGTGTTCAACACAAAAAATATGATGTTCATGGAGTGCAATTTCATCCTGAAAGTATTAAAACTCAATTGGGTATTAAAATTCTAAAAAATTTTATTAAAATTTAAGAATAATGAGACAATTTATAGATAAAATTAAAAATAGAGAGGATCTTTCTTTTGAGGAAAGCAAAGCAGCTTTTGAATTTTTGATGGAAGGCAAAGCGAATGACCAAGAAATATATGATTTCTTAACACTTCTATCTGCAAAAGGCGAAGCCTCAAGTGAGATAGCTGGTGGTGTTTATGTACTTAGAGATAAATCAAAAAGAGTAAATGTAGATAATTGTATAGATACATGTGGTACGGGAGGAGATGGAATGAATACACTTAATATTTCAACTGCATCTGCTCTATTACTTGCAAGCATGGGTATTAAGGTAGCAAAACATGGAAATAAAGCTGTATCATCTAAATGTGGATCTGGTGATGTTTTGGAGGCTTTAAATATCAAAATAAATTTAGAACCAAAAGAAATTGAATCTCAAATTAATAAAAATAATTTTGGTTTCATGTTTGCTCCTAATTATCATAGCGCAATGAAATTTGTTGGACCTACAAGAAAAAAAATCGGCAAAAGAACTATTTTTAATATGATTGGCCCATTGAGCAGTCCAGCTTTAGTAAAAAAACAAGTAATTGGTGTTTTCGAAAAAAAATTATTAAAGATATTTGCTCACGCTTTAAATAATTTAGATATAAAATTTGCATGGATTGTAAATAGTGAAGATGGTTTAGATGAAATTTCACCATATGTCAAAACTAATGTTATTCAATTAAAGGATAATAATATTTCAGAAATCACTATTGATCCAAAAGAATTAAAAATAAATGCAGATAAATTTGAAAATCTTGTTGGTAACGATGCAAAATTTAATGCAGAGAAAATGATAAACATATTTAAAGGTGAAGATAATGATTTTTCTAAAGCTGTATGTTTAAATGCGGCTGCAGGATTAATTGTTAATGAAACTTATCAGGATTATTCTAAAGCGTATAATGACGCTAGAGAGCATATTTTATCTAATAAAGTTATTAAACATTTAGAAAGAATTAAAGATGACTGAAAATGTTCTTGAAAAAATAATTAAAAAGAAAAGAGAGAAAATAATTAATCTAAAAAAGACCGTTTCTTTAGAGACAATAAATGAGTCAATAGATAAAAATAAAACATTTATTGATTTTAAAAAAAAAATCGAAAACAATTCAAAAGAGGGTAAATTTTCAATTATCGCTGAAATTAAAAAAGCTAGTCCCTCTGCAGGTATAATTATCAATAATTATGATCCTGTAAAAATAGCTAATACTTATAATGATAATAAAGCTACTTGTTTATCAGTCTTAACTGAAGAAGATTTTTTTTTAGGAAACCTAGAACATATTTCTAAAATCAAAAAAGAAATTAATTTACCAATTCTTTGCAAGGATTTTTTTTTGGATAAATTCCAAATACCATATGCGAAAAGTTATGGAGCTGATGCGATATTAATTATATTAGCTGCTGTTAATCAAACTCTCGCAAATGAGTTATATGAAGAGGCGTTAAAATTAAATATGTCTGTCATTGTTGAAGTTCATACCGTTGAAGAAGCTAAACAATCTTTAAAATATAAAGATGCTTTAATAGGAATAAATAACAGAAACTTGAAAACTTTAAAAACTAATATAAATACAACCTTTGATATTCATAATGTTTTAGTTAATCACTCTGGTCCTATAATTTCTGAAAGTGGAATTAAAACAAAAGATGATGTGTTAGAGCTCTCAAATAAAACATCTATTAAAACTTTTCTAATAGGTGAATCACTTCTCAAAAATCTAGAGAATAATTCAATTTTTTCTGTTCTTTAGTCAAATAAACCCCTAATTTATTAGCTTTTTTTCTATTGTGACTTTTGGAGAACTTTTGTAGAACAGATTCTGTACGATATTTGTTCTTATGCTTACAAAAAAACAAAAAAATTTGCTTTTATTTATCAACAAGAAGTTGAGAAGTTCTGGTGTATCACCCTCTTATGAGGAAATGAAGGAGTCTTTAAATTTAAAATCTAAGTCTGGAATACATAGGCTTATAAGTGCATTAGAGGAAAGAGGGTTCATCAAAAGACTAGCTCACAAAGCAAGAGCTTTAGAGGTAATCAAATTACCTGAAACAGCTTCTGCAAACGATATATATAACAGTTTTTCTCCTAGTGTTATTAAAGGAGGCTTAGATGACGAAAAACCAATTTCTGATGAAGAAGTTCCAGTTTTAGGAAAAATAGCTGCTGGTACTCCTGTGGAAGCAATTCAAAACGAAGTTTCTAGAATACCTTTACCAAATAATCTAGAGAAAAATGGTGATTATTTTGGTCTTAAAGTTCAAGGTGATTCTATGATAGAAGCGGGAATAAATGAAGGTGATACGGTTATTATAAAAAGAACAGACGCTGCAGATAATGGTAAAATTGTGGTTGCTTTAATTGATGATCATGAAGCCATGCTGAAAAGAATTAGGCGAAAAGGTAAAGTAGTTGCACTTGAAAGTGCAAATAAAAACTATGAGACTAAAATTTTCGGTCCCGATAGAGTAAAAGTTCAGGGTGTATTAGTATCTTTATATAGAAACTTCTAAAAAAATAGTCTAAACAATTTTAATGAAAAAAGTAGCAACTAGATTTGCTCCATCGCCCACTGGCGCATTACATATTGGTGGAGTTAGAACAGCTTTATTTAATTGGTTATATTCAAAAAATCATAATGGTGAATTCTATTTAAGAATAGAAGATACAGATAAAGAAAGATCCAAAGACGAATATAAAGATCAAATAATACAATCTCTTAAATGGATTGGTATCAATCATGATGGAGATGAATATATACAATCAAAAAAAATTAATGACCATATAAAAATTGCAAATGACCTTCTTAAAAATGGCCAAGCTTATAAATGTTATTGTTCTAATGCAGAAATCGAGGAACAAAAAAAAAGAGCAAGACAAAAGAAAATACCATATATTTACAATAGAAAATGGAGAAATAAAATAGAGTCTGATGCTCCCAAAGATATTAAACCTGTCATAAGATTTAAAAGTAAGATTGACGGAACCTCTATATTGAAAGATTTAGTTCAAGGTAATGTTGAAATTGAAAATAATACAATTGAGGATTTTATCATTTTAAGAAATGATGGAACTCCTACATATAATTTATCTGCATCCGTAGATGATCACCAAATGAGTATGACACATATTATTAGGGGTGACGATCATAAAATAAATACCTTCAAACAAATACAAATTTATCAAGCCATGAAATGGGATTTGCCCTCATTTGCTCACATACCATTGATACATACAATAGAGGGAAAGAAACTATCAAAGCGAGATCAGGCTTCTACATTAGATGATTATTCCAAAATAGGTATCATGCCAGATGCTCTTCGAAATTATCTTTTGAGATTAGGCTGGTCTTACAAAGATAAAGAAATATTTACATTAGAGGAAAGTATAAAATTTTTTAATTTAGAAGGCATTGGTAAATCTCCCTCTAAACTTGATATGAGTAGAATTTTATCAATGAATGAATACTATATTAAGAATATTGATGAGGATAATTTATTCAACCAGTTAACTGAATATAGCAAATTATATAAAAATGAAATTAAATCTGATAAAGAAGATAAGATCAGAAAATCACTTACTTTCTTAAAAAATAAAGCAAAAACTTTAGAAGATATATTTAATAATGGTCAATATATTTTAAGAGATAAGGTCAATTTTAATAAGGATGATGTTAAATTAATTGACGATAAAGCAAGAAAAGTAATTTCTGATTTTAACTCTCAATTTGAAAAAATAGATCTACCTTCTCGAGAAATTTTAGAACCAATAGTGAATGGGCTCATAAAGTCTCATAATACAAATTTTAAAGGAGTCGGACAACCATTAAGGATTGCTCTAACAGGTTCGAAGTTTGGACCTGGTATATACGATATAATTTTATCCTTAGGAAAAGAAGAAGTTCAAAAACGACTAAGTGCTGAGATAGCTTGAAACTACGTCTGAGGCTTCTGATGATGATGAAGTTTTAGATTTGATCTCGTTTAAAGTATTATTCACATCGAGGATTTGTTTTTTCATAAGTTCGGGGTTTTTTAAAAAGTATACTACAGATCTAAAAATTTCTTTTGAATTACACTCATTTTGAATTAATTCTGGAATTATTTCTTTTTGGTTAATTATATTAATTATATTTGCAAATTTTGTCTTAACTAAAAATTTTACAATAAAAAAATTTATAAAATTCATTTTATAAATTATGATAGATGGGACTTTTGCATTACAGATTTCAAGGGAAATAGTTCCAGATTTCGCCACAGCAAATACTGAGTTTGATAAAATTTGTGATTTCATATTCTCCTCTGATATTACTTCAACATTATCTAAATATGTTTTTTTAATCTCGCCTTTTATCAAATCTTTATTTTGATCAGTTGTATGAAAAATAAAATTATATTCGTTAAATTTTTCATTCATTAATTTAATAAAATCTATTAAAATTGGTAAAAGAATATTCGTTTCAGATGTTCGGCTTCCAGCAAATAAAGATATAATTTTTTTATTGTCATCAATTATATTTGATAAATTTGTTTTACTATTTTCTTTATTTTCAAGTAAGGGGTGACCAACAAAAGTGTTTTTAATATTCTCTTTATCAAAATATTTTTTTTCAAAATTAAATAATAATAGAACATGGTCTAAAAAGTTTTTAAAATTCTTAACCCTACCCTCTCGCCATACCCATACTTGTGGTGCAACATAATGTATTGTTTTAATATTAGGATTGATACTTTTTACTTTTTCAGCAACTCTTAAAGTAAAATCTGGGCTATCTACACTAAATAGAATATCGGGATTAAATTCAATTATCCTTTTTACAGTTTTGTTTATTTTATTTCTAATTTTAAACAAATTTAAGATAACACTCGTAAATCCAATATAAGTTATCTCCTTAAGATCATATATTGATTTGACCCCAAGTTTGTTTAAATGTGATCCTCCAACACTTAAATATTCTATATCAGAATGTTTTTGTTGAAGTTTATTAACTACTGTTGATGCTAATTTATCTCCTGAAGGTTCACCCGTGAGTACAAAAATTTTTTTCATTTCACTGAGATAAACATCTTATTTTTATTAGCAAAGCTAATACATTTATTTTTATCTAAAAATACATGTTGTTTACCTTTAACAACAATGCCTTTTAATCCAGCAGACTTGCTTTGTTTTAGCGTTTTTAATCCGATAGTAGGTAAATCAACTCTAAGGTCTTGCTTCTTTTTTGGAAATTTAACTAAAACACCATGGTTGTGAAATCTTTTACTTTTGCTTTTCTCTAGCATTTTTTTTGTTCCGCCTTTTCCCTCTATGGAAATTACTTTTTTATTTCTGACTACTACAGCTTGGCTAAAATTATATTCTTTTAAATTATTTAACGTTTTAATAGCCTTATTAATATCTAATAGATCAATCTTATTTGGCTTAAAATTTGAATAATTACCCTTTTTTAGAGTAAGCTCTGGATTGAATTTAAGTGAATTTTCAGTTTTTATCTTATTTTGAGCTAGTATTTTTATTATCTCTTTCAAAATTGCAGCATCACCAAGTTTCGATGCTTTTATAATTCTTGGTAAATAATAAATTCCCTTAAAGTCTAGTTTTAACTTAGAAAAGTTTGGCTTATTTACCTTTCCTGCAAATAAGACTTTTTTACATTTATTTTCTCTGAGAATATTCATTATTTTACCAAATTGACCTATAGAAATAGAATAAGATTTACTATCTTTTTTAAATTTCTTGGATATAGATAAATCTATTATTAAATACTTTATTTTTCTTTTCTTAATTGTTTTAAGAATTTTATTTGGAAAATCTGTATCACCAAAAATTAATCCTATCATCTTATGAAAATGGTGTGCAAATGGATCTTTTTTTATCTTTTGTTATAAAGTCAATTACATTCTTAACTAATGGATTCTCTTTAAAGGAGCCATTTAATTTACTTATATTTTCATTGATACTTTTAGTAGCAAAAATTTCCTTATAAGCCTCACTTAATCCTAAAATATCCTTATTTTCAAACTTGGCTCTTCTCAAACCAATTAAATTTAATCCTTGTAGTGAATTCCTATTTCCTGTTGACAATCCATAAGGAATAACGTCGTTTAATACTCCTGTCATTCCACCAATCATTGCCATCTTTCCAATTCTTGAGAATTGTTGCACTGCTGAATTGCCTCCTATCACAACATTATCTTCAATAATTACATGGCCACCCAAAGGAACATTATTAGCTATTATTACATTATTTCCTACCCGACAATCATGAGCGATATGTGATGAAATCATGAATAAACAATTATTTCCAATAACTGTTTTACCACCACCACTAGCTGTTCCTGGATTTATTGTTACGTATTCTCTTATCTTATTATTATCTCCAATTATCAAACTAGTTGGTTCACCAGAATATTTTAAATCTTGTGGGTCGTTAATAGAAACAAAGGGATATATCTCGTTGTCTTTGCCAATTTTAACATTTCCAGAAATGTTTACATGTGATTGAATAACGGTGTTTTCTCTAATTTCAACATTTGGACCTATTACACAATAAGGACCTATTTGAACATTTTTATCTAATTTTGCTTTTGAATCTATTACTGCAGTTTTATGTATCATCTATTATTTTTTATAAAATCTCTTAAATTTTTTGCTGGGTATCCCATGACTTTAGTATTGTCTGATATATCATCTATAACTCCGCTTCCACCACCTATGTGTACATTATTTCCAATCTTTAAATGACCTGAAACGCCAGCTTGACCCCCTATCATAACATTGTTTCCTAGTAATGAGCTACCAGCAAACCCTACTTGACCTGCTATAATACAATTATCTCCAATTTTATTATTATGAGCAATATGGACTTGATTATCGATATAAGTATTTTTTCCAATAATTGTATTAGATAGAGATCCTCTATCGATAGTTGAACCACAACCTATTTCACAATTTTCATTTATCATTACAATTCCAATATGAGGGTATCTTGTATTTTTTTCTTTATTAGGAAAAAAACCAAAACCTTTTTTTCCTACAACACACCCATCTAAAATATTTACATTATTTTTAATTATTGTGTTTCTGATAATGACATTAGAACCGATAGAACAGTTTGCACCAATAATTACATTTTTTTCAATTATAGTATTATGACCAATTAGACAATTTCTTCCTATTTTAACATTTTTACCTATCAAAACATTTTTTCCAAATTTAACTTTTTTTTTAAAAGAAGTTTTAGAGATATCTTTTACAGTTTCATCAAAATCATCTACTATTGATTTTGGATAAAATTCCTTTGTAATTTTAGCAATAGATAATAAAACATTTTTTACAATTATTTTTTTACAGGTATTTGGTAGAAATTGAGAAAGGCTTTCCAGTGTTACACAATAAGAGGCTTTAGTTCTCGATGCTGCAGAAGAATAATTTTTAGAATGAAAAAAAGTTAAGTCTTTTTTAGTCGCATTGAGTAAATCAGAAACATTGTAAATTTTATCCTTATTAAAATTTTCATTATTTGAAATACCTGTATTAACTAACAATTTTTGTATTTCAAATGGACCTACGTTTTTAAAAAAAGGATTAATCACATAATTCTATTATCAAAGAATTGAGATAATAAAGTATCAACAAATATTACTAATTATTTTCTATCAACTATAGTAGCTGACCATTGAGCATCAGCCATTTTTTTTTCTGATACAAAAGCTTCACCTTTATACTTCCAAACTCTACCATGAGACCTAACAGCTTCTATTTTTAGCTCTAATATACAGTCTGGTATTACTGGATTTCTAAACCTTGCTTTTTCTACACTCATTAGAAATACAAGTTTATTCTCATATGTTTTTTTATCAATACCATGAGCGGTTAAGGCTGCAGCAGCTTGTCCAAAAGCTTCTACAATAAAAACTCCTGGCATTACAGGTTGGCCTGGAAAATGACCTTGAACATAGAAGCCATCTTTTTTTACATTCATTATTGCCGTAGCAGAATGTAATTTTTTTATGTCTTTTAACTCATCTATTAAAAGCATTGGTTCTCTGTGTGGTAATAGAACTGCGATATCTTTTTTATTAAGCGATAGAGTCATAAATTAATCAATTTTTTTTATCTTATTATCTACCTCAACTAGTATTTCGTTTGTAATATCTAAATTTGAATTTGAGACTATTAAGGCATCTTTCTTCAAAAGTAAATCAATAGAATTCTCTTTTGAATATTCTAGAACAATTTTATCGATTTTAATCATAAAATTTCTACTATATTCTAAATTTTTTTTATTCATTTTTTCTAAGTTTTGTTTTTTTTTTAATTGATAAGCATTCACATTTTTTTGATGGTTATCAACTTCTTTTTGAAAATCTTCTTTACTTAAAATATTCTTTTTTGATAAAATATCACTTTTATTTTTTTCAAGTTTTTTTTCTAAATTTTGATGTTTTTTATTGAAGTTTACTCTTTCATTTACAATTAGATCTTTAATCTGTTTTCCAATATTAGACTCATTTACTATTCTATTTAAATCAATATATTTTACTGGAATATTGCTATTGGACTCTGCTGTAAAACTAATTAAAAAAAAAATTATAATTAATTGAAAAAACTTCATTTAATTTAAAAAGTTGTACCCAAATTAAATCTAAATGTTTCTGTTTTATCTGTTGATTTTTTTGTTATTGGTTGTGTAAAACTAAAACTCAATGGACCAATTGGTGTATACCAATCTATACCCAAGCCAACAGAACTTCTAATAACACTGGAATCATCTAATGTAGAACTATAATCTACACCCCACACATTGGCTGCATCATAAAAAACACTAAAATCAATTGTCTCTAAAGACTCAAGTAGTGGTATATCACTTGCTGCATTAAATGCTGCCAAATAATTTCCACCAACATAATCTCCACCATCTATTGGACCTACTTTCCCAGCTTGAAATCCTCTAAGTTTTCTTGATGGTAAATATAATCTATCAGAAACCCTGACATCCTCGTCACCAAGTGAGTTTGCTGCCTTCGTAAAAATTGATAAAGATGCCACAAGATCATCAAAATATTCATAGTAATTATTTATTTCATAACTATTAGTTAGAGTTTGATTATCTTCTATATTTAAAGGAATAGATTGAAAAAAAGTTGAGATATAACCATCTTTAGGTTGAAATTTTTGATCTCTCCTGTCAAGTTGTAAAGCATAACTGAACATTGCATCTAAATAATCACCCTCCTGTTTTTTTAATAAATTTGAAGCAGTAGATGCGGTATCTAAAGTCTCATAATAAAGTGATAATTTTGGTTCAATAAAAAAATCTTCTAATTGCTCAAATTTTGTACCAATTAAGAACCCAGTTTCTGCTGATTTATATCCAAAACTATCAAGTCTGTCAGTCTCTTGGCTTTCAGCTGTAAGTATCATATCTTTTTCAGTATTTTTATAGTTCGGTTTAGTGTAAGAAAATAATCCTCTTATAGTCTCTTCACTGAGTAAAAAATTGCTATCTAGTTTTATTCCTTTTCCTAAAAAGTTATTTTCTTGGACCCCAAAAGATGTTGAAGCTCCAGATGTTCCAATACCGGCTCCAGCAGAAATCTGCCCAGTAGGTTTTTCTTCAACTGTAATATCAATTATTTTTTCTAGATCGTTATCAGTATCAATAATATTACCTTGTACGTTTTTAAAGATATTAGTTGCTTTTATATTATTAATAGATTTTTGAAATAGAATTTTATTAAACGGATCTCCTTCGTCAATAATAAATTCGTTTCTAATAACGTCTTCTATTGTGACATTATTTCCATAAATATTAATTTTTTTAACATAAACATTAGGTTGATCATTTAAAATTTTTATATTTACATTTATTTTATCGTTGATTAATTTTTCATCAATTTTCGCATTCACAAATTCATATTGTTTAGTGCTTGCTATAGACTCTATTTGACCCAGCATTTTTTCAACAATCTTTAATGAATATTTTTCTCCAGAAAATTTATTTAATTTTTTTGATATCTTATCAAAATATTTTTTTTCAAAATCGGTTGGTAAATCAATATTAAATTTACCAAAATAAAATTTTTTACCACTATTAATGTTAAATACAATTTTAAAATTTTGATTATCATCAAACTGTATAGTTTCATCTAAAATGGAAACATTATAATAACCTTGATTTTTATAAAAATTAATCAATAATCTTTTATCTAAATCAATTCGTTGTTTGTTCAACAATCTTTTATTACTGATAAATTTCCAAAATTTATTTTCCTCAGAAGTAATAACATTCAATAATTTTCTTTTTTTAAATTTTTTATCACCTAAGAAAACAATTTGATTAATGAACGCTTTGTTTCCAAGATCAATTTCAAATATTAAATCAATTGTACTATTATCGTTGTCTTTTTTTAATATCTCAACAGAAGAAAAATAATACCCAACTTCTTGTAAAATGTTTTTAATTTTATCTAAATTATTTTTGATTTCATTTTCAACATATGGATTTTTCTCTTTTAAAGTTATATTTTCAAATAATTTTTTTTTAAGTGTTTTATTTTCAATACCAGTAATTATAAGATTTTGAATAATTAAATTTTCAACAACACTTATTTTAAGAATTGAGTTTTGTATTGATAAATTTATATTTTCAAAAAAATTTGTGTCATAAAGTCTTTTTAGAACTTCATTTAAATCGTCCGGACTAAGATTATCATTGTTTTTAACACCAGAAAATATTTTTATTGTTTCAGTGTTAACTCTGTTATTTCCATCTACTTCGATTTTTTTAATTATTTCGGCATGAGAATGTAGTTGAATAGATAAAAAAACTAATAATATTGATAAAATTTTATTTACAGAATACTTAATCATGCTGCTTTATACACTTAAAGATTTAATTTTTAAACGTACGAATTTATTTAAATTAATGATTTTATTCAGATTATTAGCCCTTTTTTTTTTATATATTTGAAAGCTTTTTAAAGAAATTATTTTGATTATGATTTTGTGTATTTCTGTAAATTTTATTTTACCCTCTAAAAAAAGCTTAACTGCCTCATCGTTTGCACTTACTAAAACTGTTTCAAATAAAGAATTTTTTTCTGGTAATAAATTTAAAATCTTTAAAGATGGAAATTTTTTTAAGTTTGGTTTACTAAAATTTAAATTATTTAATTTGTTAATATCTAAAAATTTTGATTTAATTTTCTTTTTTGTATTATTAAAATAGATCGCATTAAAGATTGGTATTTTCATAGATGTATCGTGAATAAGTAATTTTGTAAGTCCATTAGAGAATTTAATTAAAGCATGAACATATGAGTCAGGGTGAATTAATATTTTCAAATTTTTATAAGATATTTTAAAAATATTTTTAGCTTCAATAATTTCAAAAACTTTGTTCATAAGAGTAGCTGAATCAATAGTAATTTTTTTTCCCATTTTCCAATTAGGATGTTTGAGTGCACTTTTTATTGATATCGTAGAAAATTTTTTTTTGGGTAATTTTAAAAAAGGGCCACCAGATGCAGTTATAAATATTTTATCAATCTTTTTATTCTCATTATTACTTATAAGAGACCAAATTGAAAAATGTTCAGAGTCAACTGGTATAAAATTAGTTTTATATTTTATCATTTCCTGCTCAATTATATCCCATCCACAAATTAAGGATTCCTTATTTGCTATTATAATATTTTTTGTATATTTGATTGAGCTGATAGTTGGTTTTAAACCTTCAATACCTGTTATAGCACTCATAATAATATCATTTTTCTTTTTAAAAATTTTATTCAAGTGATCAAAATTATTATATATATTAAATTTTTTATATTTTTTCTTTGTTCTTATATAGTTAAATGATCTTAAATCATTTATGATTAAATTTTTTACTTTAAAATATTTCGCTTGCTTAATTAATTCTTTATAATTTTTATTAGCAGCCAGAAGAGTTATTTCATGGTTCTTTTTGTCATTTTTGATTAAATTAATTAAGGTTTTTCCAATTGAACCAGTTGATCCAAATATTGCAATCTTTTTTTTCATAAACTTATTAAATTTAATATATAGACAAAAGGAAAAACAAATATCATTCCATCAATTCTATCCAGAAGTCCTCCATGGCCTGGAAGTATACTTCCCGTATTTTTTATCTTGGATTTTCTTTTATAAAAAGAAATTATTAAATCTCCTACTTGACTTACAGCAGATATAATTAGGATCATAACTATAAGTAATAAATTATACAAATCGTTATTTTGGTTTTTAATAAAAACATAATCATAATTTGACATAAATAGATAACCAAATATTATCGCAGATAAAAAACCACCTAACATTCCTGAATAAGTTTTATTAGGACTTATTTTTGTTAATTTTGGACCTTTGAGTAAATTTCCAAAAATATATCCTCCAACATCAGTCGATACACATATTATTAAAATTAATAAAAAATTTATTAAATTTTTTTCAAATAGGATGTAAGTTGAGTAAAAAGAAAATAATAAAAAAAATATACCAAAAAATTTAAATTCAACTTTTTTGCTCATATTTGTCCACTCTATAGAGGAAATTAAAAAGAGAACTGAGAGAAAAAAAACAAAAAAAAATGAGCCTTTTATTATAGAAAAAAGAGCAAGTGGTATAAATATCAATGAAGTTAAAATTCTTTTAAGTAATTCCTGTTTCATTAAACATTACCAAAGTTTCGTTTTATTTTTTTATAACTTTTTAAAATCTTATTATAATCTTTTTCGCTAAAATCTGGCCACAACTTCTCTTCAAAATAAATTTCTGAATATGCTAATTGCCACAATAAAAAATTACTTAACCTTTTGGTATTTCCAGTCCTAATTAGTAAGTCTGGATCAGGAATATTTTTGGTTTGAAAGTATTTATAGAGATTTTTTTCATTAAATTGTTCTTTTTTTTTACACAAGTTTTTAAATGCATTAATTAATTCAAATTTTGAACCATAATTTAATGCTAGATTAATTTGTAACTTTGTATTTTGAGATGTTTTTTTTTCTGATAAATTTAACAAATTGTTTAATTTGTTAGAAAACTTTTTTACACCAATAATTTTAAGTTTAATATTTTGCTTATGAAGGTCATCAATTCTATTTTTTAAAAAAGTTTCAAGCAAATTAAATAAGTAATTTATTTCCTTTTTTGGTCTTTTCCAATTTTCTGTAGAAAAAGCATATAGCGTCAAAAATTTTATTTTATGCTTAATTGTCTCTTTAATTATCTTTTCGACGACATTTAAACCAGCTTTATGTCCTGAATTTCTTGAATTTTTATATTTTAACCCCCATCTCCCATTACCGTCCATGATAATGGCTACATGATTAAGTGGGTTCATATAGTCATTATTTCTTTTTCTTTTGATAAAACTTTTTCATCGACTTTATTGATATGATTATCCGTCATAGTTTGTACATTTTTTTCAAAAGATTTTTCTTCATCTTCACCAATATCTTTATTTTTTAAAAGTTTTTTGAGTTCATCGTTTGCATCTCGCCGAATATTTCTTATTGAAATTTTACATTTCTCACCCATTGACTTAATTAACTTTTTTAACTCAGTTCTTCGCTCCTCATTAAGTTCTGGTATTGGCAACCTAATGAGTTGACCATCAATTTGTGGGTTTAAACCCAATTCAGACTTTTTGATAGCAGCATCAATTAATTGAACGTTGTTTTGATCCCAAACTTGAATATTAATCATTCTAGGCTCAGGTGTAGTTATGCTTCCCACTTGGTTTATTGGCATTTGCTGACCATAAACATCCACTTTAACAAGGTCTAACATGGCAGTATTAGCTCTTCCAGTCCTTAAAGATGATAACTCTTTTGAAAACACTTCAATAGCCTTATCCATTTTCAGGCCATAAGATTTTTCATTAAACATCTACTCACCTATTTTTATTCTACTAAATTCTTTAATTCTTAAATCGTTTATTGATAGCTCTTTTAATACATCCTGTACTTTTTTTTTTGGTTCCATAACCCAAGCCTGAGTAAGTAAAGCATTCTCTTCTTTAAACTTATTCATTTTACCCAAACTTATCTTTTTAGCTATATCCTCAGGTTTACCTAAATTTTTTAATTCCTCTTTTACAATTTGTTGCTCTTTTTCAATTATAGATTTATCTATTAAATCTGCTTCTAGAGCTAATGGATTTGATGCAGCTATATGCATTGATAATTGTTTTCCAAAAGTGCTTACTCTATCAGATTTTTCCTTTGTCTCTAGAGATACTATAACAGCTAATTTAGCTAAATTATCTTTAACTATAGTATGTAAATATTGATAATTAATTGTAGAAGAATTTGAAATTGTTTTTGTTTTTCCTATGGTTATTTTCTCACCAATTTTTGCGATTAAAGCAACAAGATTGTCTTCTACTGTATTACCATTGTCCATTTTAATTTTATTTAATTTTTCAATATCAGAGTTATTTTGATTATTTAATTCACTTAACTCTTTGACAAATTTAATAAAATCGTCATTTTTTGCAACAAAATCTGTTTCACAATTAACTTCAATAATCGATGTTTTATTTTGATCGCCACTTATAGCTACAACACCTTCTTTTGCATCTCTTGTCATTTTTTTTGAGGCTTTTGAAATACCTTTTATACGTAAAATTTCTACAGCTTTATCAAGATCACCATTTGACTCTTTTATTGCTGTGTTACAATCCTTAAAACCAGCACCAGTAGCCTCTCTAAGTTTCTTAACTTTTTCAATATTGCTCATTTTAATTAAGTTTTTTTTCTGGGTTTTTAGAAAATTTTTTTTCCAATTTTTCTCTATCTTTTTCAACTAATGTTTTGTTCTTTTTTTCTTTTTCAATTTTTTTTATACTTAATTCATTAACTTCCGGTAATGGAGCAGCTTTTTTCGCAGAATTAATAGTTTCTTTTATAAGATTACAATAAAGATCAATTGATCTTCTGGCATCATCGTTACCAGGAATTGGGAAATCAATTCCATCTGGATTAGAATTACTATCTAAAATTGCTATAATAGGTATTCCAAGTTTAATAGATTCTTGTATAGCAAGCGACTCATAGTTAGTATCAATTATGAAAACTAAATCAGGTATTTTTTTCATATCTGAAATTCCACCTAATGATCTCTTTAACTTATCTTTTTTAACGCTCATTTTTAAAAGTTCTTTTTTAGTGAAACCTCTGTTTTCAGCTACTAAATCAATTTCAAGTTTTTTTAACTTTTTTATTGAGTTTGATATAGTCCCCCAATTAGTTAACATTCCACCTAACCATCTGTAATTAACAAAATATTGATCAGTCTCTTTAGCTACTTCTGCTACAGCCTCAGAGGCTTGTTTTTTTGTTGATACAAATAATATTTTTCCATTATTTGAAATTGTCTCATATACTTTCTCGAGTGCAGTTTTCGTCAATTCTAAAGTTTGAGTTAAATCAATAATGTGTATTGAGTCTCTTTTACCAAAAATATATTTTTTCATTTTTGGATTCCATCTTAGAGTTTTGTGACCAAGATGGACTCCTGCTTCTAGTAATTGTTGAATAGTAACGTTAGGTATTTTCATATTTTTTCCCGGTTAATCCACCACAGAAATTTCCAATTAAGGACCGGAGGTATAAAACCAACATCTGTGTGCGTGTTAATTTAATTTGAAATCTATTTACAAAGATTTTATTTAATAAACAAGTATAATTTAACTAATTATAGCTGATATTTCCT
>CACLEQ010000015.1:0-20575 GCA_902605995.1 uncultured Pelagibacteraceae bacterium | reverse complement strand
ATTTTACCTCTGCCACATCCAATATCTAAAACTTTGGACTCTGAATTTAATTTAGTGTTTTTAACTAGAAATTTATTAAATTGATTGACATAACTTTGTGAAGATAACCAAGTCCTATTATCCCAATTTTTAATGACAGTTGATACCATATTTTTTTAGTCTCCAATAATTGTAGGGCCATGGTGTTAAAAAACCTGCGGTTAACATTAATGGTATTACCCACCAAGTTAATATAGCACCGCCAGTTAAAAAATAATCTGTAAGGTTCATTGCTAATTCCATACTTATCATTGATATAAAACTCATTCCTAAGGCTGTTTTGAAGGCCTCGTTTAAAGTAAGATTTTGCTTTATTAAAACTATAGTTTCCAGAATAATACTTGTAATTAAGCCGTTAATTATTGCTAAAATCATTATAAATAATACTGGAAAAGGAATTTTTGTTAATTGAAAAAAAAGAATAGTTCCAAAATCTCCTATTGAACAACCGAGTAAACACCATGCGGTATTTTTAGCGCTTATTTTCCAAGTACTAGAACAGAACCAATCAAATTTTGTGAATTCCATAACTTAATAATAATATAAATATACTATCTTTTAAGATTCTCTTGAACAAAATATTTGTTTGAAAATAATTTAAATTTTTAAATTGAGGATTTGATGGCTTCGTAAATTAAATCTTTAGTTGTTTCACCAACACTTCTATAAATCTCTTTATTATCTCTAAAAATTAAAAGTGTAGTTTGATATTGTACATTTAATAGACTAGCTATTTCTTTATTTGTAACTTCAAAAGAAAAATATTCAATATTATCAAATTTAATATCAGCTAATTCACCTTCATTTTTAGCTTTATTAAGAATTTTCATTTGACCAGCACAAGATGAACAATATTTTATCCAAGAGCTTACAACTACAATCTTACCTTCTGATTGGGCTTTATCAAACAACTCTTTATTAAAAGTTGTTTTTTTCTCCATAGCATTAGCACTAAAAGCAAGTACACAAAAGATTGCTATAAGAATTTTTTTCATAAAATCTTATACAACAAAAATAAGAAACCAATAAGATGCTAATCCAGAAAAAATTGTCGCAAGAATATTTTTAGTCATTATTCCAATTATCATAGCAATCGCTGCTGCTAAAATCTTTGGATTATCTTCGATTTGTATTAATCCATTATCATCAAGAAAAATAGCGGGAAATATGATTGCAGGAAAAATCGCTGTAGGCACATAAGATAAGACTTGTCTAGCTCTATCGTTAAACATCTCCTTCTTAAGTAATGCAATCATTGAGAACCTCGTAAGAAATGTTATAATTCCACAACTAACAATCAAAGCCCAATCACTCATATTTTTTTATTTTATTTGTTAAAATCCAAGCTACACACAATCCTGTAAGTCCTGCTACTATAACATAAGCTTTATAAGGTATAAGATTATAACCTAAAGTAGCGACAAGACCTGAGATTATAATAACAATTACGTTAATAACTTTTCTAAAATCATTAACTAACAAAGCTAAAAAAGTTAACGGTACTGCAAAATTTAATCCAAGTTTTTCAGGTATGGCCTCACCTAAAATTATTCCTAGAAATGTGGATGATTGCCAAATCACCCAACAAGTAACCCCACCACCAATTAAATGAAAATATTTATTTCTGTCTTGATTTTTCTTAAAGTACTCATTTGAAAGAGCAAATGCTTGATCAATCAAAAAATAGGAAATTATTATTTTCCAAATTAATCTTAAATCAGAAACATGCTCAGAAATTACCGCACCATAAAGAAGATGTCTTGAATTGACGGCTCCAACTGAACTAACTATTATTAAAGAGGAGGCTCCTCCAGAAAATAATTGTAAAAGAACTATTTGGGAAGCACCACCAAAAATTATAAGGGACATACCCATTGTAGCTAAAGGACTAAAACCAATATCTATAGCTAAAATTCCAAATATCAGTCCAAACGGAACAACCGGAATCATAAATGGACTCACGTCAATAATACCTTTGATAAAGACTTGTAAATTTGATTTCATTTTATGAGAGGATTTTTATTAGAAGCAAACTATATGATCAATATGAATTGGTCTCTTAATTCCAAATTTTTCATCAAGTTCATGTTGGTGAATATGGTGAGAGTGAACAAAAACAGGAATTAATGTGTTATTTGGTGTCTTGAGAGTATAAATAAAATTAGTTCCTCGAAATTTTCTATCCACTACTTCGAATTTAAGATTACTTTTATCATCATGATGTAAATCTTCTGGTTGTACCAAAAGCTTCACTTTTGATCCTATGGGGAAAGGTTTTATAAAGTTTCCTGTAATTGTTCCAAGATCTTTATTTTCCAAGCTTTTAGGACTCGTCACTTCAGCAGGAATAAGGGTGCCTCTATTTAAGAAATTAACTACTTCAATAGAATTTGGTAAATGATAAACATTATAGGGATCATCAAACTGTTTTAGCTCTTGATTTAAAATTATTCCACATTTGGACCCTAAATAAAAAGCCTCATAAGAGTCATGAGTAACAATTATTGTAGTGATCTTAGAATTTTTTAATATCTTTTTTAACTTTTCTTGGATTTCTTCCTTAAAACTTTGATCTACATTTGACAATGGTTCATCTAATAATAGTAAATCTGGCTGAGTTACAAGAGATCTTGCTAAGGAAGCTCTTTGTGCTTCACCTGCGCTTATTTCATGAGGAAATTTATTTAAAATATGGGAAATATCTAATAAATCTATGAGTTCTTCAAAGCTTACTTTGTGATCTTTTTTATTTTTATTTCTTTCAGCTCCTAAAAATATGTTTTCTTTTACTGTATAATGCGGAAACAAACTGTTTTCTTGAAATGCGAGAGAAATATTTCTGTTTTCAGGTTCAATATTTATTTTTTCTGAAGATAAAGTTTTACCCTTTAATTCTATCATGCCTTTATCCAATTTTTCTAATCCCGCAATAGTTCTCAATATTGTAGTTTTTCCAATACCAGATGGGCCCAAAAGACATATCACATCGCCCTCATTCTTAATTGAAAATGATACATTTTTCACTTTAGTTTTACCTCCGACACTAAAGTCAACATCTTTAACTACAAAAAAATTATTCATTCTTTTCTCTCAAAATATATTTTGATGTGATTATAATGAATAAACTTGCAATTAAAATTAAAAATAAAGAAGGTACTGCTGCAGCCTCTAACAAATCTTCAGAAGCTGATATATAAGCAGTGGTTGCAAAAGTCTCAAAATTAAAAGGTCTTAAGATTAAGGTAATTGGCAATTCTCTTATAATCTCTAAAGAAATCAGAATTATAATGAACATTAGCGAGTTTCTTAAAAAAGGAATATGAATATTCGTGAATGTTTTTCTTTTTGAATAACCAAGTAAGTAAGCGCTCTCATCTACTGAAATATTTATCTTTTCATACCCTGATTTAATTCCATTGAAGGCCAAAGAATAAAATCGAATGAAATAAACTAAAACTAAACCAAAAATCGAACCTATAAATATCTTTTTTATTGAAGTAAAGCCTAATACTTTAATGATACTGTTATCAAACCATGCAATAAAAGTTATAAAAGCAATAGCTAGGATTACTCCTGGTATCGCATAACCTGAAATAGATAAAGTTGATAAAAAGTTTAATATTTTATTTTTTGAAACTCTATTGCCATAATTTGATATTAATGAAAATAGTAATAATACAAAACTAGATATTGTTACTAAGTAAACAGTATTTAAAAAAAGATTAGCTATATTTAAATCAAATAAATTTTCTGGAAATTTTATTGTCCAATATAACATTTGACTTAATGGAAATAAAAAACTTATAAAAAAAATAATAAAACAAAACATAAACGCTAAAAAAGCTTGAACAGCAAAAAGTTTAATTTTTTCTTTTTGCTTAAAGCCTCCTTTAGAATTTAAATGATATTTAGCCTTTCTTCTGGATAAGTTTTCCAAAATAAATAAAGAAAATATAAATAATAATAGAAGGAAAGAAATTCGATTAGCAAAAGCCAAATCATCAAAATAAATCCAAGAGTTATAAATACCTGTAGTTAATGTATTTATTGAAAAAAAATCAACTGCTCCAAATTCTGCTAAAGTTTCCATTGCTACCAAAGATAACCCGGCAACTATTGCTGGTCGTGCAGCAGGTAAAATTATTTTATAAAAAGATTTAAACTTAGAAAACCCAAGATTTTTTCCAAGATCAATTAAATTTTGCGACTGATATAAAAATGATGCTCTAGCTAAAATGTAGACATAAGCGAAAAGTGAAAAAGAAATAGACAATATAGCTCCTAACATGCCATCGAATTTTGGAATATCTTTATTATAATTTGCATCGCCAAATAGGTTTTTTAAAATTGTAAAAGCAGTCCCATAATTTTCAAAAAAAGCAGTTAAAGAATATGCGTAGATGTACGGTGGAACTGCAAAAGATAATATTAGTGCCCATTTAAAAAAATTACTTCCAGGAAACTTAAAAAAAGATACTAAGTAAGCAGTCCCTGTGCCAAATATAAAAGTCAGTACTAATACTGAAACCAACAAAGTAATGGAGTTTAAAATATACTCCATCAAAAAAGTGTTTTTTAAAATTTCGTAATAGTTAGATGTATTTTCAAAAAAACTAGTAAATACAGTAATGATGGGAATTAATACTATAAAAGAAATAAGAAGAGAAGATATGTACCAACTATTAAATTTCATATTATAATCCGCCTTATAAACATGAAAAAGTAAAGTGCCTAGTTTTACATTTGTAAACACTAGGCACTATTTAAGAAAATCAAAAATTAAATACTTTTAGGATATGCGGAACCTCCTCAGACTTAATTTCTGTATTTTTTCTTTTATTTAATCTTTTATTAATTTTTTCACACTCCGATTTACATGGGGAACATGCAGTGGAAGACTTATTTAAATTAATATCAGAATTAAATTTTTTTTCTTTTAGCATCTGTTATTTCCAACCTGCAGCTGTCATAACTTCTACTGCGGCAGCTTGATTTTTTCCATAAGAAGCAAGCTTAGTTTTCATATCTTGTTTGAAATCTAATCCTAAGTTATTTACCACTAATGGGCTTGGTGAAACACCATCGATCATTGGAAACTCAAAAGTATTATTTGTAAAGTGCTCTTGAGAACTCGGAGTTAATAAAAACTCTACAAGTTTAACGGCGTTAGCTTTGTTGGGCGCACCTTTTACTAAAGCTGCACAGCTAACATTCATATGCGTTCCTCTATCATTTTGATTAGGAAAGAATGCTTTTACTTTTTTTGCAGCCTCTTGTTGTTCTGCACCTTTTTTACCAGATAACATTAGTGCTAAATAATAAGTGTTAGCCACTGCAATATCAGCTTCACCAGCTGCTACCGCCATTATTTGAGCTCTGTCATTACCTGTTGGTGTTCTTGCCATATTAGCAACAACTCCCTCAGCCCATGCTGAAGTTGCTTTTTTTCCATTATTTTTAATCAATGACGCTACAAGAGATTTGTTGTAGATATTACTAGATTTTCTAATTACTAATCTACCTTTCCATTTAGGATCAGCTAAACCTTCATAAGTCATTCCAGATAATTCAGCACCAGTTACTCTTTCAGGTGAATAATAAATTATCCTTGCTCTTTTTGCGATTCCTACCCATTTGCTTGTTCTAAAACTTGCAGGAACAGCTGCTTTGATAGCTGCAGATGTTAAACCACCTTGAAGAGTACCTTTTGCATCCATTGCTCCACATCTTCCAGCATCTGCTGTGATATAAAGATCAGCTGAAGAATCTACACCTTCACTAATGATTCTTTTTTCTAAAGCACCTGATTTTCCATTTATTAAATTTACTTTAATTCCAGTTTCATTTGTAAACTTAGAGTAAAGCTCAGCATCAGCTTTGTAATGTCTTGCATTAAATACATTTACTTCATTTGCGATTGCAAAAGTTGAACCAAACAACAATGCAATCAATGCTGAAATAGTTATTTTTTTCATTTTTCTCCGTTTCTCCGTTTAATTATTCCGCATAATTACTGAGAATGAGAACTATTATCAATGAGATTGATAATCAATTGCAACAATGTCGCATCAAATAAATCTGCTATTTAAGATGAAATTAAGCTTTCCAGTCGCCAATTTTACTAAATAGAAAGTTTCTAAAGGCTTGAACCCTAGCTGTACTTTTTAAAGATTGTGGATAAACAAAATGAGCTTCGGTAATTGGACCTTCAGATTTTGGTAGAACTCTAATAACATTATTGGAATTGCTTACTAAATAATCTGGTAAAGCGGCAAGGCCAACCCCAGACTCTACAGCTAAAAGTAAACCCATTACACTATTAACCTTCATTGTTGATTTCCTTTTTTTTCCATCATGCATTCCAAGTTTTAGTGCCCAATCTGGATTATAAACTGGTGAAGGTGCTCCTTTTCCAAAAGATATGAATTTATGTTTATTTAAATCATTTATATTTTTTGGCATTCCATTTTTTTCAAGGTATTTATTTGATCCATAAATATGATACTTAATATCTACAAGTTTTTTTTGTATGTAGTTGAGTTGTTTTGGCCTTCTCATGAAGATACCAATATCTGCCTGCCTTGTGCTTAAATCTAATTCTTTGTCATCAAAAACTAACTCAATATCGATTTCTGGATTTAACGTCATAAATTCTTGGATTCTAGGTGTTAACCAATGTGTCCCAAAACTTCTTACTGTGGTGATAGTCAACTTACCAGTAGGTTTATTCTTTTGATCTCCAAGTGAGGTTTCTACTTCTTTTAATTTTGTAATAACTTCATGTGCAGTTTTAAAAACATATTCTCCATTCTCAGTTAAAGTAAGACCTCTAGCGTGTCTTTCAAAAAGTTGAACTTTAAGATCTTGTTCTAATGATTGTATTTGTCTACTAATAGCTGATTGACTCAAATTTAAATTAATTGTTGCATTAGTAAAACTTCCAGCTTCGGCAACGGCATGAAAAATCTTTAATTTATCCCAGTCCATTATTTATTTAAATCAACTAAGACTCTTCCTGAAATTTCACCTTTTAAAATTTTAGGATAAGTTTCAATTAATTCTTCTAAGCTTACTGTTTGAATAGATTTTTCTAATAAATCAAAATCAATTAAATTTGCAGCTTCTCCCCAAATAAATTCTCTTCTTTTAATACTACAATTGGCTGAGTCCATACCCCAAAGCTTTATACCTCTTAGCATAAAAGGTATTACATTAGTATTTAGTTCATTGGTACTTGCGTTTCCACAAACTGCAATAATTCCATTTGAATTAGTTTGAACAATTGCGTTAGCTAAAATTTTACCACCAACGGTATCCACAACACCATCCCATAGACCTTTATCTATAAGTCTAGGTTCTTTGTCAAATTCAGCCCTATTTACAACACTTTTAGCCCCCAATGATTTTAAGTAATCAGCTTTAGAGTCTTTTCCAGTTACCGCAGTTACATTATATCCCATTTTATTTAATGCTATTACCGCAACACTTCCAACACCACCTGACGCTCCAGTGACTAAAACATTATTTACTTTTTCACCAAGTAAGATTTCCTCTCTTGCTTTAATTGCAAAAGCACTCATTAATGATGTAAAGCCAGCAGTTCCAAGTATCATTGCATGTTTACTAGTCAAATTTTTTGGTTTCTTAACTAAAAAATCACCATTAACTTTTGCAACTTGAGAATATCCACCGTAGAAAATTTCTCCCACTCTAAAACCTGTTAAAATTACTTCATCACCCTCTTTAAAATTTGGATTTTGGCTTTCTAAAACTGTTCCTGAAAAATCTATACCTGGAATATGAGGGAACTCTTTTACTAATCTCCCACCGTTTTTTAAGATCATGCCGTCTTTAAAATTAAGATCTGAATAATCTACCTTAATAGTAACATCACCATGCTTTAAAAAACTTTTATCAATGGATTTTACCTCACGTGTAAACTCTTCGCCTTTTTGATTTAAAATTAATGCTTTAAATTGATCAGACACTTTAATCTTTTGTTATACTGATAAATCTCAAATATCTATTTTGATAACTTAGATCTTCCTTAAATTGACCTAAATAATAGTTTGTTACTGTCGTTGCTTGTTCTTTTTTTATACCTCTCATTGTCATACACTGATGAGTTGAGTCTATCGTTACTGCAACCCCTTTTGCATCTAAAGATTTCATTAGGGTATTCGCAATTTGCATAGTCAATCTTTCTTGTGTTTGCAATCTTTTTGAAAATACTTCCACAACTCTTGCTAATTTACTTAAACCAACAACTCTATCTTTTGGGATGTAAGCTACATGAGCTTTTCCAATTATTGGAGCCATATGATGTTCACAATGACTTTGCACTGAAATATTTTTCTGGATAACCATATCATCATAACCATCAACGTCGCCAAAAGTTTTATCTAAAATTTGAGTAGGATCCTCTTTATAACCCTTAAAATATTCTTTAAATGCTTTTACAACTCTTTTAGGCGTTTCTAACAATCCCTCTCTGTTAGGATCTTCACCCATCCAGGATAATATTGTTTTAAATGCTTCTTCAGCCTCCTCATCCGAGATCTTTTTTAAATTTTCGTTGTTATCTGTATCTTTAACTAATTTCATGGAGAGTTTTATACATATAAATATGCGTTTTTAAAATATTTAATATATCTGTATATATGCTACATAATCACCAATAATGTTCAAAAAAAGAGAAAATGTTCTTGAAATTGAGGAAGGAAATCTTCTTTCTCCAAAATTTGATAATGATGGTCTGATTCCAGTAATCACTATGTGTGCTAATACAAAAGAAATTTTAATGCATGGATATATGAATGTCGAAGCCTTAAAAAAAACAATTGAGACAAAGGAAGCTCATTATTTTAGTAGATCAAGAAAAGTTTTATGGCATAAAGGTAAAACAAGTGGCTTTGTACAAAAAGTTATTGAAATTAGAGTTGATGATGATCAAGACTCTATTTGGTTGACCGTGGATATTGGTGAAGGTGCTAGTTGTCATGTAGGCTATCGCTCTTGTTTTTATAGATCTATTCCTTTAGGCCCAATAGACAACGGTAGAAAAGTAGAGATGAAGTTTATCGAAAAAGAAAAAAAGTTTGATCCTGAAAAAGTTTATAAGGGCCAACCAAATCCTACTAAAATTTAAATATTAAATGGATAAGATAGAAATCAAAATTAGTAGACCTTTTGGACCAAGTTATGCTCACGCTCAAATCCCATCTAGAATAGTAGACAAACTTAACGAATATATTGATAAAACTATTAATGATAAAGTTAAAAAATCTGAATTAGACTTTGGACCTAATCTTGTTGGTGACGTTACACAAGAGTTTCGTCTTGAAAGAGAAATTTCTGAAAAAAGTGGTTGGTTAAATTTTTTAGGTAATTGCATAGATAAATGGATAGAGATTGAATTAAAAAAGAAAATTACAAAATTGAATGTTTTAGACACCTGGGTTGTTAGACAATTCAAACACGAATATAACCCCATTCATTGGCATAATGGACATATTTCTGGAGCAGGTTTCTTGAAAGTTCCAAGCACTTTTGGAAAGTATGTGCAAAAAAAAAATAAAAACTATTATGGTGGCTCATTATCATTAATAAATGGATCAAGAATGTTTTTATCACCTTCAAAAGTAACTTTTAAACCAAAAGTTGGTGATTTTTATTTTTTTCCTCATTATATGATGCATACAGTATATCCTTTTAAAGAAACAGACGAAGAAAGAAGGTCTATTTCTTTTAATGCTTTAATCGATGAAAATATTTTTAATGTCTTCGATGGATAAAAATCAAAAAAATGTTCTAGGTGAAAATCTAGAAGAGTGTTCCTTAGATCCTTTAACAGGATGGTATAGAGACGGTTGTTGTAATACAGATGAAAACGACCGAGGATTACATACAGTGTGTGCAAAAGTTACAACTGAATTTTTAGAATGGTGCAAAGAAGCTGGCAACGATTTGATAACACCTCACCCAGAATTTGGATTTCCAGGACTTAAAGATGGGGATGGTTGGTGTGTATGTGCCTCCTGGTATGCAAGAGCGGTAGAAGCTGGTAAAGGATGTCCAATTTATTTAAAAAGAACACACGAAAATACATTAAAAATTTTACCTATTGAAACTCTTAAAAAATTTGCAATCGACCTCTCTTGATTACATATTTCCATATTTAGGACCACCTCCGCCTTCTGGCGTAATCCAATTAATATTTTGAGAAGGCTCCTTAATATCACAAGTTTTACAATGAATACAATTTTGTGAATTAATAACAAACTTATAAATATCACTTTCTTTCTGAACTTCGTACACTCCCGCTGGACAATATCTTTGAGCTGGTTCATCAAATTTTTCTAAAGTATAATTAATCGGTAAATTTGGATCTTTTAATTGCAAATGTACTGGCTGATTATCTGAATGATTTGTTCCAGTTAAATAAACAGAACTAGTTTTATCAAATGTAATCACATTATCAGGTTTAGGATAATCAATTTTAGGCATTTCTTTCACAGATTTTAAAGTTTCATGATCTGCATGTTTGTGTTTAAGAGTAAATGGTAATTTGCCCCTAAACAAAATTTGATCTATCCCAGTGAAAATAATTCCTAATATTAATCCCCAACTAAAACTCGGTTTAACATTTCTTGCTTTAAAAAGCTCTTCATATAACCAGCTATTTTTAAATTTATCTTCGTAAATTGATAAATCTTTTTTTTCTTTTATGTGATCGTTAATTACCTCTGCAGCTATCATTCCACTTTTCATAGCAGTGTGAGAACCTTTGATTTTTGGCATATTTAAAGTTCCTGCGTCACATCCGATTAATAATGCTCCTGGCATAAACATTTTTGGTAAACTTTGAAAGCCACCTTCAATTAACGCTCTAGCTCCGTATGAAATTCTTTTTCCACCTTCTATAATTTTTCTTATAGCAGGATGTGTTTTAAATCTCTGAAATTCGTCAAAAGGAGATAAATATGGATTTTTATAGTCCAAACCGATTACATATCCCAAAAAAACTTGTTTATTTTCAGCATGATAGATAAAGCTTCCACCGTATGTATTATTATCCAATGGCCATCCAGCTGTGTGCATAACCATTCCTTCTTGATGATTTTTCTCATCTATTTCCCAGATCTCTTTTAAGCCTATTCCATATTGTTGAGGGCTTTTACCTTTATCTAGCTCAAACTTTTTAATTAATTGTTTGCCTAAATGACCTCTGCAACCTTCTGCAAATACTGTTACTTTACCTAAAAGTTCTATACCTGGTTCATAATTATCTTTTTTATTTCCCTCTTTATTTATACCCATGTCTTGAGTAGCAACACCTTTTACGGAACCATCTTCATTATATAGAATTTCACTTGCAGGAAACCCAGGAAATATCTCAACACCTAATGTTTCAGCTTGCTCAGCAAGCCATCTGCATAGATTGGCT
Organism: uncultured Pelagibacteraceae bacterium; assembly: GCA_902605995.1. GTDB lineage: Bacteria > Pseudomonadota > Alphaproteobacteria > Pelagibacterales > Pelagibacteraceae > Pelagibacter. The sequence goes on along the minus strand of CACLEQ010000015.1, from coordinate 9,090 downwards.
AGACTGATAATGTAATTGTTATGATTTTTTTGAACAGAAGGTAACAACCAAGTTGGCCAGCTTAGTGACTTATTTTTACTCAAAAATAAAAATTTTTCTTTTGTGACTTTTGTTTTAATAGGTGAATTAAGTTCTTTCCAATTAGGAATTAATTCATCTAACGCTCTAGTTTCAAAAACATTACCACTTAAAATGTGTGCCCCTATTTCTGAAGCTTTTTCCAACACACAAACATTTAGATTGGCATCTAATTGTTTTAACTTAATTGCTGTAGATAGTCCTGAAGGACCACCACCAACAATTACAACATCATATTCCATTGTCTCTCTAGACATAACTTAATTTTCTACAGATTATATTATTTTTGTATAGTGTTTAATTTGTTCAATTCTTCTAAAAACTTAGGAAGAGCATCAAATAAATCTGCCTCTAGACCATAATCAGCAACACTAAAAATTGGTGCTTCACCATCTTTATTAATAGCGACGATAACTTTACTCTCTTTCATTCCAGCTAAATGTTGAATTGCTCCTGAAATACCAACAGCAATGTATAAATCGGGCACAACTACTTTGCCAGTTTGTCCAACTTGGTGATCATTAGTTATATAACCTGCATCAACAGCTGCTCTAGATGCGCCTATTGCTGCATTTAGTTTATCTGCTACCGCCGTTATTAATTTAAAATTTTCACCACTTTGCATTCCCCTACCCCCAGAAATTACAACTCTTGCTGTTCCAAGTTCTGGTCTATCAGATTTAATCTCTTCCTTTTTTATAAATTTTGATAAATCTGAAGAATCACCAACCTCTCCATTTAAAATTTCAGCAGATCCCCCAGAAGTTGGTGCTGGATCAAAAGAAGTTGGTCTAATAGTAACACACTTAATTTTGTCAGAACTTTTTACCGTAGCAAATGCATTACCTGCATAAATTGGTCTTAAAAAAGTATTCTCTGAAATAACTTTTGTTATGTCGCTCACTTGAGAAATATCTAACAAAGCAGCAACTCGTGGCATTAAATTTTTACCAAATGTATTAGCTGAGCACATTATATGTGAGTAATCTTTTGATAGTCTAATTATAACTGAAGTATAATTTTCAGCTAAATAGTTTTCATATAGAGGATTATTAATGTGGATTACTTTTTTTACATTTGGAATTTCCGAAACAGCTTTTGCCACGCTATCAGAGTTTGAGCCTAAAACTAAAACATGTACTTCCTCATTAACCTTTGATGCAGCTGATATAGCGTTCAAAGTGAAAGGTTTGAGTTCTTTGTTATTATGTTCTGCTATTAATAAAACTGACATTTAAATAACTTTAGCCTCATTTTTTAATTTTTGCACCAATTCTTCAACACTTGCGACTTTAATCCCAGCTTTTCTTTTTGGAGGTTCTTCTACCTTAATTTGTTCTATTCTTGGTTTTGTATCAACTCCTAAATCAGATGCACTTAACTGTTCTATGGGTTTTTTTTTTGCTTTCATTATATTTGGCAAAGATGCATAACGAGGTTCATTTAATCTTAAATCACATGTTACTATTGCAGGAACATTAACTTCTATTGTCTCAAGACCTTCATCAACTTCTCTTGTGACTTCTAATGATTTGTCTTTTACATTTATTTTTGATGCAAATGTTGCTTGTGGCCAATTAAGTAAAGCAGCTAACATTTGGCCTGTTTGATTACAGTCATCATCAATAGCTTGTTTTCCCATAAAAACTAAATCTGGTTTTTCTTTTTCAACTATTTTTTGTAAAATTTTTGAAACTGCTAACGGTTCTACAATTCCATCGACTTTAACAAGTATTCCCCTATCTGCACCAACTGCTAATGCTTTTCTAACTGTGTCTTGGGCTTTTTCTTCTCCAACTGAAACGGCAATTACTTCTTTGGCTTTACCTGACTCTTTTATTTTTACTGCTTCTTCAATTGCATTGTCGTCAGGGGGATTTGTGGACATTTTAACATTATCTGTAACAACACCTGATCCATCCTCTTTAACTCTAATTTGAACATTATAATCAATAACTCTTTTTACTGCGACTAGAATTTTCATTAAGCTCTTAATAATTTATTTTCATTATCATATGGACTTTCTTCAAGAATTGTAGCCTCATACATTTTTCCAAGTATATCAACTTTAAGTTTTTCACCTACATTAGCAAGATCAGGTTTTACCATTGCTAGAGCTATTGATTTATCTAACCTAAAACCATACTCACCCCCTGTCGCTCTCCCAACTACTTTGTCATCCTTATAAATAGGATTGTTACCTAAAACATCTGAGTCTGTTGTATTATGAACTTCAAGAGTTACTAATTTGTTGTCAAAACCTTTTTCCCTCCATTTATTTAAAGCTTCAAGACCTATAAAATTTCCTTTGTTTGGATGAACAAATCTATCTAAACCAGACTCATAAGGAGAATATTCAATTGATAATTCTGTACCCACTAATTTATAAGATTTTTCAATTCTTAGACTATTCATTGCTCTTATTCCGAAAGGCTTTATACCTAAATCTTTTCCTGCTTCCATTAGCTTATCAAAAATATGGTTTTGATATTCAATTGGATGATGTAATTCCCATCCAAGTTCACCCACAAAATTAACTCTCATCGCATTTACAGGAGCATATCCAACATTTACATTTTTAGCTGTAAGCCACTTAAAATTTTCGTTTGAAAAATCGTCTGTTGATACTTTTTGCATCAATTCTCTTGCTTTAGGCCCTGTTACTACGAGTACTCCATTACTGTTAGTTAGATCTTCGAATATAACAGAACCATCAGTTGGCATCCATTTTTGTATCCAATCATGATCTAATCTTAGATTGGCTCCAGCCGATACAAGATAGTAACTATTCTCTGCCTCTTTCATGATTGTAAATTCAGAGTGTACTCCTCCTTTTGTATTAAGGGCATGACATAAGTTTATTCTTCCAATTTTTTTTGGAAGTTTATTAGCAACAAGATAATCTAAAAATTCCTCAGCTTTAGGACCTTTAATTCTACATTTTGCAAATGCAGTCATATCTAATAGGCCAACATTTTTTTTAACATTTTCACATTCTTTTTTAATAGCATCAAACCACTTTGATCTTCTAAAAGACCAATCATCTTTTTGATCCATGCCATCAGTTGCAAAAAAATTTGGCCGTTCCCATCCAAACTTTTGGCCAAAAACAGCTCCAAGATTTTTCATTCTTTCATAACAAGGAGAGGTTCTAAGAGGTCTTGCAGCTGGTCTTTCTTCATCAGGATAATGAACTATAAAAACATGGCTATAAGCTTCCTCATTTTTTGCTTTTAAGTATGACTTGGTTGCATAATTACCATAACGTCTTGGCTCTACACCAAGCATATCAATAGTTGGCTCCCCATCTACAATCCATTCAGCTAATTGCCAACCTGCACCACCTGCAGCAGTGATACCAAAACTATGACCTTCATTGATCCAAAAATTTTTAAGTCCCCATGCTGGACCAACTATTGGATTTCCATCTGGAGTATAACAGATTGCTCCGTTATAAACTTTTTTTACCCCAACTTCTCCAAAAGCTGGAACACGATGTATAGCTCCCTCAATATGTGGAGCTAGTCTATCTAAGTCCTCTTGAAATAATTCATACTCTGAATTTTTAGACGGTCCTTCTACATAACAAGCTGGCGCACCATCCTCATAAGGACCTAAGATTAAACCTCCTGCCTCTTCTCTCATGTACCATCTACTATCACTATCTCTTAATACACCCATTTCAGGAAGGCCTTCTTTTTTTCTTTTTTGTATTTCAGGATGCGGTTCTGTAACGATATATTGATGTTCAACAGGTATAACTGGAATATCTAATCCTACCATTTCTCCTGTTTGTCTTGCAAAATTACCTGAACAAGAAATTACATGTTCACATTCAATAGAACCTTTATCGGTTTCAACAATCCATCCATCTTTATTTTGTTTGATTGATAAAACAGTTGTGTTCCTATAAATTTCGGCTCCTTTATTCCTCGCTCCTGTTGCTAGAGCTTGCGTTAAGTCTGCTGGTTGAATATATCCATCCTCTGGATGCTGAATAGCACCAATTAAATCATCTGTATGACATAAGGGCCAAATTTCCTTTACTTGCTTAGGAGTTAAAAATTTTACATCAACTCCTATCGTTCTAGCTACACCAGCATATTGATGATACTCATCCATCCTATCCTTAGTACTTGCTAGACGAATATTTGAGACGACACTAAAGCCAACATTTTTTCCAGTCTCTTCCTCTAATGTTTTATAAAGATTGACAGCATACTTATGAAGTTGACCCACAGAGTAGCTCATATTGAATAGTGGCAACAGGCCAGCTGCGTGCCAAGTAGAGCCTGATGTGAGTTCTTTTCTCTCAACTAAAACAACATCTGACCACCCTTTTTTTGCTAAATGATAAAGTGCACTTACACCTACAACTCCACCACCGACCACTACTACTTTTGTTTTAGTTTTCATTATTTGATTCCTACTAAATTTTTATTCATTTCGAAACAAAATTGTATTAATGCTATTCAAATTGAACTTCCTAAAGGTTCAGGGCTTGATACCATAGTAGTTAACCAACAATCCTTTAAAGGTCCATCCTCTGTATATTTTTCGACCTGCCAATTAAATTTATGATAAATTTTTTCTTTATCTAATATGATTACCTCAAATTGTGCCCAACTGTCTCCGCCTCTCACTTGAGTAATAGTATGACTTAAATGATTTATCATCATTTGATAGTTATTCCCTTTTATCATTCTTTTAAACCTATCTAATGGACCAGTAGCTTTTTTGTTATTTGGATGTGCAAAATTCCAAGTTTGCTCTATGCCACTGTCTACAAATCCATCATCATTTTTTTGTAAACCCAGTAATTGTATTTTAACAACTTCGGAAGGATTTATTTTGCTATTTGGCTCAAGTAATTCTGCTTTTGAAATTGAAAGAGGAATAAAAAAAATTATTAGTAAATTAAATATTACTTGCAGTTTTTTGAACATCTTTTAAGAATTTTTCTCTTTTTTTGTCTCCTACGAATGGTACAGCAAAGTATCTTCTGTATATAACATCCGTTATGCCGCATATATTAAATACACCCCTTCTTAATCTTTTAGTTGGCATATTTAAAAAGAAAGTTCTTACCGCAAATTGAGGAGAACCATAAGTACAAAATACAACTGCTTTTTTTCCCTTCAAGTTGCCTAGAGGGTATCCATAATTCCCAAATAATCTTTTAAATTTAAATGCCCACGGTGGTGCAAGAACTTTATCTATCCATCCCTCAACTATTGCTGGCATCCTAAAATTCCATATAGGTGCAATTAGAACTATAGCATCAGATTTTTCTATTCTATTTCTATGATCTAATACAGTTTCATCTGGTTCTTCGCCTGAAAAAACTGGATCAAATTTTTCTTTATACAAGTCTACAATATCAACTGTGTGACCATCTTTTGTAACTGTTTCAATAAATGTGTCTCTGATTGCAGCATTGAAAGATTTTTCATTGTAATGGCCATAAACAATAAAAATTTTTTTCATTTAGACAAGTTATAATATAAAATAAATACTTTTTTTATCATTTATTTATAATTGAATTGCGTTAATCAAATTATATTTTTTGATCAAGCCTAGGTTTCCAAAAAGGACGAAAGAGTTCAATTTTTGGACATCTATTCATCACAACTTTAAGTCCTGCTTCCTCAGCAAGACGGGCTGCATCGTGATTTATTACACCTATTTGTCCCCATAAAACTTTGGCACCAATAGCAATAGCTTCCTCTGCAACTCCATAAAGATCTTCTGATTTTCTAAAAACTTCAACCATATCTACAGGTCGATCAATTGCTGCAAGATTTGGGTATACTTTTAAATTTCGAATTTCAGTTATTTCTGGTTTTGGATTAACGGGTATCATATCATATCCAGTTTCATGCAATACTCTTAAAACTCCATAACTAAATTTTGTTTTATCTGGGCTAGCTCCTACCATGGCAATTGTTTTAACTGAGCTTAAAATACTTTTTAAGTACTCATCTTTATAAGGTTGATTATGATTCATCTTTTTTTTTTGTAGCTATATCTGCTTTTAACTCATGGGGCGCAAGTGGGTCAAGAAAAGGATTTCGGTAGAGCTTATCATGACTCTCAACTCCAATTTCAATCTTACAATTAGTTTTTGGACGAGCTACACATAAAATGATATAACCATTATTAATTTGTCGATTATTTAGTGCTACTTGAGATCGCTGATCTACTTCACCTTCAATAAGTTTTGCAGCACATGTTATACATCCTCCATATTCACATCCATAAGGAAGATCAACTCCTTGAGCTCTTAACTCTTGAAGTAATGGTTTGCGGTCTGATACTTTAAATGTTTTATTTTTAAGATTATTAATAGTTATTAATTTTATAGCCATATATCACTTGTGCAGTCACCTCCAGGATATCTGCTTTCATGGCATCGACTTGGGCCATTGGGTTCTTTACCAAAATCAACAATAAAATTTTTGTTAATTTTCATACCCCCGTTTTCTACGTCACAGTCAATCATAATCATAGCTCCACCTTGAGTTTTTATTTCAGGATAAAACTGATTATCCCAAGTAGAAAATAGTGATGTGGTTACATATAATCGCTTACCATCTAAAGATAATTGATACATTTGGGGACCACCTGAAATTTTAACCCCATTAACGATTGGTGCTTTACCTAAAAGACCACCCATCCAAATTTGACCTGTTAGTTTTGGGTTGTGTGGATCAGTTATATCGTATTGTCTCATATCACCATGAAGCCAATTGTTTAAGTAAAGATATTTGTCATCCATTGAGACAAGTATTGCTGACATTACACCCGGTATGGGTATAGGCCAATCTGGATGAGGTTCATTGTCAACATCAATTATTTTTTCCCATTCCCAATTTCCATCTTCAGCTTTCCAAAAATGAATAACATTTGAACTCAAGGCTGCTCCACAAAATCCATGCGTACTATTTGGATCGTGTTTAAATTTTACCTCCAATGGTATTAAACCATCCTCACCAAGATACATAGTTTTAATCGGTCTTTTTTTCTCAAAATCCCATATATGTAATCTACGGCCGTATTTTAAGTGTCCAACTTCTTCTAAATCAAATCCTGGCATAAAAGTATTTGGTGCTGCCCACTCTGAACTCACCATTACATTATGACGTGGCTGGTACCAAAAATCATAACTAAATGGGATATTGCCCATTGAATTTTCCCATCTGCCAATAATTTCAAACTCTTTATTTAAATGTAAATAGCCTCCAGGTGCTTCTCCTTTTGCATTACCAAGAAAAGAAATAATTATTTCTGATCCTAGACAATGAACTGTATGCGGTCCTGACAAATTAGTTTTAGATTTTATTTCTGAACCTTTTATAACCTTATATATTCTAGGAGCTAAAGGATCTGTTGCCGTATCAATAACATAAATATTGTTTGATCTAACACCAGGAACAAGAAGATATTTTCGGCTCATACCAGAGTCTCCATGACATGATGAGCATGCATTCCATCCCATATGATGTAGCTCATCACCAATCCCAGGCATCTCAAGTCTATGTATAACTTTTGAATAATTAGGACTATCCGGGTCAACATCAATAGTTGCTAAATAATCTGGTTTTTGAATTCCAGTTCCAGTGTAAATAGCTATTGTGTATAAAATTTTTTCGTTGGGTGCTTTGATGGCTTCTGTTGGACTCGCATAGCCTGGGCCGCAACAAGATTTGTCTAACTTTACATTCATTTATTTTTCCAAACAGGTTTTCTTTTCTCTAAAAATGCAGAAATTCCTTCTTTGGCATCCATAGCCATCATATTTAAAGTCATCATTCTACTTGTATAAGCGTAAGCTTTTCTTAGTGGCATCTCTAATTGTTTGTAAAAAGTTTGTTTACCAATTTTAATTGTTAAATTTGATTTGGATGCTATTTTTTTTGCAATTTTTAAAACTTCATTATTTAATTTAGACTTTGGAAAAAAGTCATTAATCAATCCTATTTCTTTTGCATATTTCGCAGTTATTGGTTCTCCAGTTAACAACATCTTCATCATTGATTTTCTTTTTATTTTTCTACTTACCGCAACCATAGGCGTACTACAAAACAAACCAATATTTACTCCAGGAGTTGAAAATAGAGCGTCTTTTGTGCTGTAAGCTAAATCACAACTTGCAACTAGCTGGCACCCAGCAGCATAGGCTGCACCATGAACTTTAGCAATAACAGGTTTCCTGCCCTCAACAATAAGTAGCATCAGCTTTGAACATAAATTAAATAACTTTTGATATTTCTCTTTCTTTTTTAAATTTTTTACTTCTTTTAAATTATGTCCGGCACTAAAGCCTTTTCCTGCACCCTCAATTATAATTACCTTCGTCTTGTTATCATGATCAAGATATTTGATTGCTTTTATTAAATCAGTTAAATTTTTAAACGATAAAGAATTGTAAGTCTTAGGTTCATTAATTATAACTCTTGAAATATCTTTTTGATTAATAATTTTTATGCTCATTTAATTTTTATTTAAGTTTACCGTCTTTTCTCATTTGAGCTCTTATTTTTGTTGCTGAAATTTCCTGAATTTCTTTTGAAAGCTCAATTTCTTCAATTTTATATCCTACACCTCGTCCATAACAAATATTTGTTATATTGGGAACCATCATAACTTTAAAACGTCCTTCAAATTCTGGATTTAATCTTTCCTCAATACTTTTTTTAACCGTCTCAAAATCAAAGGGGTTGTCATCTACTCCTTGCACATCCCTTATTTGAATACAAACTTGACCTGTTTTTTTAATAATTTCCTTAAATAATGTATAATGACCATCATGAAATGGTTGCCATCTTCCAAGCATTTGAGCAGTGGGTTTTTTGTTATCCCATTGGTAACTCATAGGTAATCCGTTTTAATTAAGTTTAATCTTATTAATTGAAATTAAAAGACTTTATTTAAATTAAAGATAACCTCTCTATTAGTGTTTAATTTAGATAAATCTTCGCTAAATTCTAATTCAAAATTGTAATCATCAAT
>CACLEQ010000014.1:0-20577 GCA_902605995.1 uncultured Pelagibacteraceae bacterium | reverse complement strand
TTTGATCTCTTCTAAATCAATATGTTTAACATTTTGATTTCTAAATCTCGCAGATGTAGCAATAATAATATCAAAATTTTCGACTGCCTTTTCAATGTTTTGATATACTTTACTTTGACTAATTATATTTTTTGCACCTACTGACGTTGCTAAAATTTTATCATTAGGAAAAATAGGTTTTGGATCTATTAAAACAAGCTTATTAAAATCAAAATTTTTAATTGCTCTTGCACATGCCCCTATATTCTCTGATAATTGAGGTTTATGTAGAATAAATGAAATATTATTTTTTGACATCTTTATTAATCAGGGCATAGTCCTAATAGGACGAAATTTTTAATTTTCATCTATTTACTTGCAGGAGCCTTGTCTTTAAACAATTTGAAATCAAGACTATCTATTAGTGCTTTAAAAGAAGCATCTATTATGTTTGGAGAAACACCTATAGTGAACCAATTCTTTCCTTTAGAGTCTGTGCTCTCAATTGACACTCTAGTGGTAGCTTCTGTTCCAGTATTTAAAATCCTCACTTTATAGTCAACAAGTTTTAGATCTTTTAAGTACTCTGAATATTTTACTAACTTAGTAACATTTTTTCTAATAGCATTATCTAAAGCGTGAACTGGACCATTCCCTTCCCCTTCACAAATAATATGTTCTCCATCAACTTCTAATTTAGCTTTTGCTTTAGATATTATTTGATTCCTATCATTTTTTGATACAGAGACATCATATTCTTTAATAGAAATATATCTGGGAATTTCTCCCATCACTCTTCTAGCTAATAATTCAAAAGACGCATCTGCTCCATCATAGCTATAACCTATAAACTCCCTATCTTTGACCTCATCCAGTAATTTTTTTACTTTGGGATCATTTTCTTCAATTTCAATACCTATTGTTTTAAGTCTAGATAAAATATTTGATTTTCCTGATTGATCTGAAACAACAATATTTCTGTTGTTACCTACCTCCTCAGGATTTATGTGCTCATAAGTTTTAGGATCCTTTTGAACAGCTGATACATGTAAACCACCTTTATGAGAAAATGCTGCTGCACCAACATAAGGAAGATGCTTATTAGGTTTTCTATTTAATATTTCATCAAGTAATCTTGAGCACTGTGTAATATGTTTAATATTTTTTTCTTTAATATTTGTTTCATATTTATCAGATAATTCTTTTTTAAGATGAAACGTTGGAATTATTGACATTAAATTTGCATTTCCACATCTTTCACCCAAACCATTTATTGTTCCTTGAATTTGCCTTGCGCCCGACAAAACAGCTGCAATTGAATTTGCAACTGCATTACCTGTATCATTATGAGCATGTATACCTAAATTCTTACCAGGAATATGTTCTGATACCTCTTTAACAATTTGAGTTACCTCATGAGGAAGTGTTCCACCATTTGTATCACATAAAACTATCCATTTTGCTCCATTGTCATAAGCAGTTTTAATACATTTTAATGCATACTTTGGATTTGATTTATACCCGTCAAAAAAATGCTCAGCATCAAACATAAATTCCTTATCATTTTTTACAAAATGTTTTGTCGTTTCTTTTATGTTTTCAATATTTTCTTCATTTGAAATACCTAATGCAACATCAACATGAAAATCCCAAGTCTTTCCTACTAGACAAACCGACTCGGTGTTAGAATTCATGATGGCTGATAAACCAGGATCATTCTCAGCACTACGTCCAGATTTTTTTGTCATTCCAAAAGCTGTGAATTTAGAATTCTTTAAATCTAAACTTTTTTGAAAAAATTCAGTATCTGAGGGATTTGCCCCTGGCCAGCCACCCTCAATATAATCAACACCTAAACTATCTAACGCGTGTGCAATTTTTGTTTTTTCATCTATTGAAAAATGTACTCCTTGAGTTTGGGCACCATCTCTTAATGTCGTATCAAAAATATATAATCTGTCTTTACTCATTTAAATTTCCAAAGTGTTGTATCATCTTTATCTTCTATTAAAACACCTTTGTCTAAAAGCTCATCTCTAATTCTATCAGCTTCATTATAATCTTTGTTTTTTCTTGCTTTATTTCTTAATTTTATTCTATTTTGTATCTCGACTTCACTAATGTTTACTTTATCTTTTTTAAATTTTTCCCAGGTTTCATTACTTTCACAAAATAATCCAACAAATTTACAAGCAGATATAAATAATTTTTGATCCTCCCCTTTTTTAGCTTTTTCATAAAGTTGATGTAAATTAGCAATGTAGCCAGGAGTGTTAAGATCTTCATATAAAGGTTTCAAAATTTCATCTGAAACTTTATTTCCAGCTCTTAAATTATCTGAATACACAAGATACCATTTATTTAATGTATTTTGACAATCATCTAAGAGTTTATCGTTCCAGTCCAAAGGTTGTTTATAATGAGCACTCATTAAAGCTAATCTTAAAACTTGACCACTCATTTTTTTTTTAAAATCTTTGATCTTTAAAATATTCCCTTGAGACTTAGCCATTTTTTCATTGGACATAGTTATGAAAGCATTATGGATCCAATAATTTGCAAAATTTTTTGTATCATTTGCGCAATTTGATTGAGCAATCTCATTTTCATGATGAGGAAATATTAAGTCTATACCTCCTCCATGTATGTCAAATTCATTACCTAGAAATTTTTTGGACATAGCAGAGCATTCTAAATGCCAACCGGGCCTTCCTTTTCCCCAAGGAGATTGCCATGATGGTTCATCTTCATTTGATGGCTTCCACAATACAAAATCCTCAGAATTTTTTTTATTTTCACTTACATTTATTCTTGATCCAGCTATCAAATCTTCTAACTTTTTATTTGATAATTTTCCATAATCAGAAAATTTATTAACCTCAAAATAAACATGTTTATTATTTTCGTAAGCAAAACTTTTTTTTAATAATTCATTTATCATTTTGATCATAAGGTCGATATGTTCAGTGGCTTTAGGTTGATGAGTTGGATTTTCACAATTTAAATAGGAACAATCACTCAAAAAACTTTTGGTTATCTTCTCAGTTAATTCTTTTGATGATATATTTTGCTCTTTTGAAGATTTAATAATTTTATCATCAATATCTGTTATATTTCTTACATATGTTACTGAATTAAATTTATTTTTAAGTAATTTAAAAAGAATATCAAAAATAACTAATGGTCTTGCATTTCCAATATGAGGATCATCATAGACTGTAGGACCACAAACATACATTCCTATATTTTTAATATCTCTAGGAATAAACTTTTCTTTTTTATTAGTTAAATTATTTGTTAAATAAATATCCATTGTACTAGATTAAGAAATATACCTTATTTTATGATTTGTTAATCTAATTGATTAACTAGGAATTTTGCATACAGGAATAGGGTCCATTTTATGCAAGTTTTGTTTTCTAATATTTTCGTATTTAGCTTTATGAGGTGAGTCGGGATTAATCATTGCATCCTCTAATTCACTATAATTAAAACCAAGCTGACCTTCGTCTGTTCTTCCATCGTCCCACAAACCATCGGTTGGGGGAGCATCAATGATTTCTTTTAATATACCAAGTTCTTTTCCTAATTCCCAAACTTCAGTTTTGTTACAATCTGCTATTGGGGAAATATCAACTCCACCATCTCCATACTTTGTATAAAATCCAACACCAAAATCCTCTACTTTATTACCAGTACCTACAACAATACCTTTGTTAGCTGCTGCTACTTGATAAAGTGTAGTCATTCTCAACCTAGCTCTTGAGTTAGCAAAACCATGTTCATTATCAAACTTATTTAGTGTTGAAGAAAAAGTTTCAAATAATTTATCTAAACTAATTGTATGAGCCTCAACATTCTTAAAATTTTTAACTAACCATTCTTGATGTTTTAAACTTAAATCATGTTGGTTCTCTATTTGTTTGATTGGCATTGTTAAAACAATTGTTTTTATGCCTGTCATAGCACTTAATGTGCTTGAGACTGAAGAGTCAATGCCGCCAGAAATACCTATTACTAAAGATTGTGCTTTTGAGGGCATTTGATCAGTGTAATTTTTGATCCAATCGGATATGTATTTTACCTTTTCAATTGGTTTCATAAGTTCATATCTAATAATCTTATCAATAATGACAATAGACTAAGATGCCGCTTGAATAGCATTTTTAGAATAGCTGCTATTCTTTTTAATCTCATCAGAGATTAAAAAAGCTAGTTCTAGAGCTTGATCAGAGTTCAATCTCGGATCACAATGAGTATGATATCTACTTGATAAATCAGCATCTGATATTTTTCTCGCACCACCAGTACATTCAGTCACATCCTGTCCAGTCATTTCAACATGTAAACCACCAGCGTATGACCCCTCTGACTGGTGTACACCAAAAACATTTTTTACTTCACTAACTACATCGTTAAAAGGTCTAGTTTTAAAGCCTGTGGTAGATTGCATAGTATTTCCATGCATTGGATCACATGACCAAATAACATTTAAACCCTCTTTTTTAATACCTCTTATCAATTTAGGTAAAAATTTTTCAACATTTTTATATCCAAATCTAGATATTAAAGTTATTTTTCCTTTTTCATTTTTAGGATTTAAAACTTCACAAATCTTAGCTATTTCGTCTGGTTTTGAAGTTGGACCACATTTAATTCCAATCGGATTTTCAATTCCTTTACAAAATTCAACATGTCCACCATCAAGTTGTCTAGTTCTGTCGCCAATCCAAACAAAATGTGCAGACGTATCATGATACTCACCAGTAGTTGAGTCTACTCTGGTCATACTTTCTTCGAATGGTAAATGTAAAGCCTCATGAGATGTCCAAAAGTTAACAGTATATAATCTGTTATTAAAATCTGAAGTTATTCCACAAGCTTCCATAAACGCTAATGCATCTGCTATTTTATCTTCCAAATCCTTAAATTTTTTAGCTTGAGGACTTTTTTTAATATAATCTAAATTCCATAAATGAACTTTGTTTAAATCTGCAAAACCTCCTTTAGAAAAAGCTCTCAATAAATTTAGTGTTGATGCGGATTGTGAATAAGCTTTAAACAATCTTTTTGGATCTGCTCTTCTAGCTTTTTCAGAAAATTCTATAGCGTTTATATTGTCACCTAAGTAACTTGGTAATTCTTTGTCTCCTTGTTTCTCAGTACGCGCACTTCTTGGTTTAGAAAATTGACCTGCTATTCTTCCAAGCTTAACCACTGGAAGTGATGCTGAGTAAGTTAATATTAAAGACATTTGAAGAATTACCTTAAAAGTATCTCTTATATTATCTGGATGAAATTCTGCAAAACTTTCAGCGCAGTCACCACCTTGAAGAAGAAATGCCTTGCCATCCACTACTTTAGCTAATTGATCTTTTAAATGCCTAGTCTCGCCTGCAAATACTAAGGGGGGAAAAGTTTTTAATTTATTCAAAACATTGCTTAGCTCCTTTTCATTATCATACGCAGGTATGTGTTTGACAGGATACTTTCTCCAACTATTAACTTTCCAATTTTTCATGTTCAACCTTAGGATGTATATATAACTAAATTAATAAAAAAGAAAAGAGAAGAGAACAACTTTCTTTAGTTTTATTATCAATTTTTACTCTACCGTGACAGACTTTGCTAAATTTCTTGGTTTATCTATATCAAAACCTTTTTTTAGTGCTGAATAATAAGCTAATTTTTGTAAGGGCACAGCTAATAAGAAAGGTAAAAGATCTTCGTTAGTGGTTTCTACCTCTATAGTTTCCCAAATATTTTCCGAAATTACTTCATCTTTACTTTTGTTTGTAATTAATAAAACCTTTGCACCTCTAGCTATAACTTCCTGCATATTTGAAATTGTTTTTTTATAATAGCTGTCTCTTGGAGCTAATACCACAACCGGCATCCCCTCCTCAATTAAAGCTAGGGGTCCATGTTTCATTTCCCCTGCAGGATATCCTTCAGCATGGATGTATGATAATTCTTTTAATTTCAAAGCCCCCTCAAGTGCAATAGGATAAGAAAAACCCCTCCCTAAAAACATTGATCCTTTCGCTTCATTAAATATATTTGTGATACTTTGAATTTTGTTGTCAGTTAACAATGTTTCTTCAACTAATTTTGGTAATTTTTTTAAATCTTTAATTTTTTCAGAAAAAGTTTTTCTTTCTAAATCTTCTCTTAATAAGCCAAGTTTTAAGACTAAAATGTATAATATAAGTATTTGGCCAAGAAAAGCTTTTGTGGATGCAACACCAATTTCTGTGCCACAATAAATAGGTAAAACAAACTTGGAGTCTCTTGCAATTGAACTCTCTATAACATTTACAACCGCACAAGTTTTCATATCATTTTTATTACACAAATCTAACGCGGCATAAGTATCAGCTGTTTCCCCAGATTGAGAAACAAAAATGTACAGTGTTTCTCTTTTAAACTTATTTTTTCTGTATCTAAATTCTGAGGCTATATCTATATTTACATCTAAAGAAGTAAGTTCTTCAAACCAATATTTGGCCATTAAACATGAATGGTAAGCTGTTCCACAACCAATTAAAGTAATTGAAGATATTTCTTTAATATTCCAAGGAAAGTTATAAATATTTATGTCATTATTAATATTATCTATGTATTCATGAATTCCATTTTTAAGAGTAACCGGTTGTTCTTCAATCTCTTTAGCCATGAAATATTTATAGTCACCTTTGTCGTATTTTTCTTCATCAGATGCAAGCTCAAGAACTTTTTTATTTATTTTACTACCTTCATCATTAAAAAACTCAACATGATCTTTTTTAATAATACAAAATTCACCATCATCTAAATATGAAATCTTATTTGTCATTGATTTGAGTGCGTAAGAGTCTGATCCTAAATAATTTTCATTAGGACCATAACCTACAGCTAAAGGTGATCCTCTTCTTGCACCAACAATTAGATCGGGTTGATCTTTAAATATAATTCCTAATGCAAAACTTCCATGTAATAATTTTAATGTTTTTTTAATAGAGTTAACAATATTGTCAGTTTTTAAATGTTCAGTTATTAAATGAACAATGACTTCTGTATCAGTTTGTGATTTAAATTTATGACCTTTGCCAATTAGAAATTTTTTTAGTATTGTTGAATTTTCAATTATTCCATTATGAACTACTGATACATTTTGAGAAGAATGAGGATGAGCATTAATACTATTTGGTACACCGTGTGTTGCCCATCTAACATGACCGATACCAATAGTTCCTTCCATATTTTGAACTAATGAATTTTTTTCAAGATTATCAACTCTACCCTCGGACTTTACTTCATTGATTAATCCACTATTAAGAGTTGCTATCCCAGCTGAGTCATATCCTCTGTATTCCAATTTTTTTAAAGAATTAATAATTGCAGCTGATACTGGTTTATTGCTATTTATTCCTATAATTCCACACATAATTTATTTTGATCTTTTATAACTTCTAACTTCTGTTTGTAAGGATCTAGTTAAAGCTAAAGATTTTTTTCTTACATTTTTTGTTATTACTGAACCAGCTCCTATCACACTATTTTCGTTTATTGTTAAAGGTGCTACCAAAGATGAATTAGATCCAATAAATACATTATCTTTAATTTTAGTCTTGCTTTTCTTAACACCATCGTAATTACAAGTAATGGTACCAGCTCCAATATTAACTGATTTACCAATGTGTGTATCTCCAATATAGGCTAAATGATTTACTTTAGAATTTTTTTCAATTGTGCTTTTTTTAATTTCTACAAAATTGCCAATTTTAGCACCTTGTTTTATAGTTGTATTAGGTCTTATTCTTGCGTAAGGACCTAATTCAACTTTATTTTCAATCTTACATCTTTCAAGATGTGAAAAAGACTTTATGACTACATTATTTCCAATAGTTACTTTTGAACCAAAAACTACATAGGGTTCAATAGTTACATTTTTTCCAATTTTAGTATCTTTAGAAAAATAAATTGTCTCAGACCCAAGCATTTTTACACCTGATTTTAAAAATTTATTTCTAAGTCTATTTTGAAGTTTATTTAAATTTAATTCTTTCATCTAGGAAATTCTTTATATTAAGTATATATATTTCTTAATTCACATAATATTTCTTAAAAATACTTTTAACTATGAAAAATCAATACACTATTCTATTTGACTTGGATGGTACATTAGTAGACACAGCACCAGATTTGATGCGTGCTCACAATCATGTCATGAAAAAGTTTGGTTATCCTACAAAATCTACTGAAGAGATAAGAAATTTAGTTGGTCAAGGAGCTGGTGCTATGCTTGGAAGATCTATATGGGGACAAGCAAAAAAAGAGTTTGGAAAAGTACAAGATGAAAAAATTAAAAAAGAAATGGTTAAAGATTTTGTAGATTTTTATGGAAAAAATATTGTAAATGAAAGTACTTTAATTAATGGTGTAAAAGAATTCTTAATTTGGGCTAAGGAAAAAAATATTTCAATGGGTGTCTGTACAAATAAACAAGAACATTTGGCGATTGATCTTTTAAAAAAAATTGGTATTTACGATTTTTTTGAATATGTAGCTGGACACAATACTTTCAGTTACTGTAAACCTGATCCAAGACATTTAACATCAGTAATAGAGATTTTAGGTGGAGATATTAAAAAATCTTTAATGGTTGGTGATAGTGAGACAGACGCAAATGCTGCAAAAGAAGCTGGCATACCAGTAATTTTATTAGAGGATGGGTATACTGAAAAAAATACCAGCGAAATATATCATAATCACCTTATAAGAGACTTTGTAGGTGTTGAAAAAATAGTATCAGAATATCTTTAAGATTGATTATTTTTTTTTAACTATTAAAAACAAATCCGTAAATTAGGAGTTATTTTGTTAATACATAAAGTTAAAGTTTACCCATCTAAAATTCACTTACCGAAAAAAAAACAGCTTGCCTGGAAGATCGCTGAGATAGCAAGTGACAATGCAAAATTAGATCAAAGTTCAATTGAAATGGTTATTAACAGAATTATTGATAATGCCTCAGTTGCTATTGCATCTTTAAATAGAAGACCTGTCATTTCTTCTAGGGAAATGGCTTTAAAACATTCAAGAAAAAATGGAGCATTGTTATTCGGTGTTAGTAGTAAATTAAAATTTGATTGTGAGTGGGTTGCTTGGTCAAATGGAACTGCAGTAAGAGAACTAGATTTTCATGACACTTTCTTAGCCGCGGATTATAGTCATCCTGGAGATAACATTCCTCCATTGTTAAGTGTTGCTCAACAAAATAAAAAAAGTGGTTTAGACCTTCTAAAAGGAATTATTACTGCTTATGAGGTTCAAGTAAATTTGGTAAAAGGTATTTGTTTACATAAACACAAAGTTGATCATATAGCTCACTTAGGACCCAGTGTTGCTGCTGGACTTGGCACAATGTTAAAATTAAATACTGAAACAATTTATCAAGCAATTCAACAAGCATTACATACAACAATTTCTACTAGGCAATCAAGAAAAGGTGAAATCTCAAGTTGGAAAGCTTATGCACCAGCTCATGCAGGTAAACTTGCTATTGAAGCGGTTGACAGAGTGATGAGGGGTGAGGGAGCACCAAGCCCTATCTATGAAGGTGAGGATAGTGTGATTGCTAGAATTTTAGATGGAAAAAAAGCTATATATAAAATTCCTTTGCCTAAGAAAGGTCAGACTAAAAAAGCGATTCTTGAAACATACACCAAGGAATATTCAGCTGAGTATCAGTCTCAAGCTTTAATTGATTTAGCTAAAAAACTTAAAAAGAAAATAAAAAATTTAAATCAAATCAAAAAAATTGATATTTATACTAGTCATCATACTCATTATGTAATTGGAACTGGTGCAAATGATCCACAAAAAATGGACCCAAATGCAAGTAGAGAAACTTTAGACCATTCAATAATGTATATATTTGCTGTGGCTTTAGAAGATGGTTATTGGCACCATATAAAATCGTATACAAAGGCAAGGGCTAAAAAGAAAAGTACTATTAAGATTTGGAGATCTATTAAAACACATGAAGACAAGAAATGGACTAAAAAATATCATGACCCAAACCCAAAAAAAAAAGCATTCGGAGCTAAAGTTATAATTACTCTCAAAAATAGTAAAAAAATTATCGAAGAACAGAGTGTTGCTGACGCTCATCCTTACGGTTTGAGGCCATTTAAAAGACAAAATTATATAAATAAATTTTTAACCTTAACTGAAAATATATTAGACAAAAAAGAAAGTAATAGATTTTTAAAAACTGTACAAAATTTGAAAAGTTTAAAAGCTGGACAATTAAATAAATTAAATATTGAAGTCAAAAAAAGTAAGCTTCAAAGAAATTTTAGGAAAGGAATTTTTTAATGCATTTTGTTGAAAAAGAGCCTATGCAAAAAAGAGCTGATTTATCAGAAAAATTAAAATCGAATAAAATACTAAGGGTTCCTGGTGCTTATAATCCGTTAACCGCTAAACTAATCGAAGAAATTGGTTATGATGCTGTTTATGTATCAGGTGGAGTAATGGCTAATGATCTTGGTTATCCTGATATTGGTCTAACAACACTTCAAGATGTAAGTACAAGATCATATCTCATTTCAAGAGTAACTAACCTTCCCACAATAGTAGATATTGATACTGGTTTTAAATCTTGCAAAGAGACAGTAGAAACGTTTGAGAAGTTTGGAATTTCAGCAGTTCACCTTGAGGATCAAATTGAAAGAAAAAGATGCGGACATTTAGATAATAAAGAATTAATTTCCACTGAAGAAATGGTAAAAAAAATTAAAGAATGTGTATCAGCAAAGAAAGATGAAAACTTTAAGATTATTGCAAGATCTGATGCGAAAAGTGTAGAGGGAACTGATAAAATGATTGAAAGATGTAAAGCTTATGTTGATGCTGGAGCTGAAATAATTTTTCCAGAAGCTCTTGAGGATAAGAAAGATTTTGAAAAAGTAAGAAAAGAACTTTCATGCTATTTGTTAGCAAATATGACTGAATTTGGTAAATCTAAACTATTCAACTATAAAGAGTTGGAAAATTTTGGATATAACATAGTAATTTATCCCGTTACAACTCAAAGATTAGCAATGAAAAATGTTGAAGATGGATTAAGAGACATTTATGCAAATGGACACCAAAATAATATCATTGATAAAATGCAAACTCGTAAAAGATTGTACGAGCTTGTTGAGTATGAAAAATATAATAGTTTAGATGAAAAAATTTATAATTTTAGCACAAAAGGTCATGAATAATGGGTGAAGATATTAAAAAAGGCTTGCTGGGAATAGTAGTTGATGAAACAGAAGTTTCAAAAGTTATGCCAGAAATTAACTCTCTTACTTATAGAGGTTACGCGGCTCAGGATTTGTGTGAATACTGTAAATTTGAAGAAGTTGCATACCTAATTTTAAATAAAGATTTACCAAATACAATACAGCTTAAAAAATTTGAAAAGGAGGAAAGAAGTAATAGGGATCTGTCAAAAGAACTTTACTCAGCTATTAAGCAAATGCCAAAAAAATCCCACCCGATGGATGTAGCAAGAACATCTGTAAGTATTATGGGTTTAGAGGATAAGGAAACAACCGACTCTTCCCTAGATGCTAATATGAGGAAAGCGATAAGAATTTTAGGAAAAACGCCAACCGCTCTGGCAGCATTTTACAGACTTCGAAAAGGAAAAAAAATAATCAAGCCTAAAAAAAATTTGAACATAGCAGAAAACTTTTTTTATATGTGTTTTGGAAAAGTTCCCCAAAAAGAAATTGTTAAAGCTTTTGATGTATCGCTTATTCTATATGCTGAACATAGTTTTAATGTTTCAACTTTTACCGCAAGAACTATAACTAGTAGTTTGTCTGATATTCATGGTGCAATTACTGGAGCTATCGCAAGTCTAAAAGGCCCTTTACATGGAGGAGCCAATGAAGAAGTAATGTATATGATGAATAAAATAAAAAAACCTGAAAATGCACTAAATTGGATAAATAAAGCATTGGATAATAAAGATGTTGTGATGGGTTTTGGTCATAGAGTTTACAAAAGTGGAGACTCAAGAGTTCCAACAATGAGAAAATACTTTGGCAAAGTTGCTAGAATTAAAAAAGATAAAAAGTTTGAAAAAATTTATGACATTGTTGAAAAGGTAATGATTGAAAGAAAAAATATCTATCCGAATGTAGATTACCCGACTGGACCTACTTACCATTTAATGGGTTTTGATACTGACTTTTTTACACCAATATTTGTTATATCAAGAATAACAGGTTGGTCAGCTCATATTATGGAACAACATTCTGCCAATAAATTGATCAGACCTCTTGCAAGCTACAAAGGTAGCCAACACAGAAAAGTAGTTCCAATTAATCAAAGATAATCTAGTCTAAATCCAAATCACCACATTGGGTATCAGTAAAAATACAAGTCGAATAATGATGTACAGTTTTTGCATCTTTAGCTATACCTCTGACTGTGCCTTCAACTGTTCCAGTCACAGTGTTACAATTAGTTAAAAAAATTAATAATATTAAAGTAAAATATTTATTCACTAATTAGGTTAACTAAAAGCCTCTACCCAAGTTCCTTGTGTTGATGCTTTAGAATATTCTGTTGCACGACCTTCAAAGAAGTTCATGTGTTCTACTGCATTTAACATGGTATCAAGCCATCCTAGAGGATTTTTCTCTACATCGTAAATTGGTTCTAGACCTAATTGAACTAATCTTCTATTTCCAATAAATCTAATGTAATCTTTAACTTCTTGTGCCGTTAAACCTTCCATTGGACCCATTTCAAAGGCAAGATCAATAAAAGCGTCTTCATGCTCAATAATAGTTCTGCAAGCCTCATAAAGCTCTTTTTTTAATTTGGCATTCCATATTTCTGGGTTTTCTTTTATGAATTCTTTGAAAATTCTAATCATTGAATTACAATGAAGTGTTTCATCTCTTACAGACCAAGTAACTATCTGACCCATACCTTTCATTTTATTATGTCTAGGAAAGTTTAAAAGAATTGCAAAACTTGCAAAAAGTTGGAGACCTTCTGTGAACGCACTAAAAACAGCAACTGTTTTTGCAATGTCCTCTTTTGAACTCATGTCAAAGTTTTGCATATAATCATATTTATCTTTCATTTCTTTATATTTCATGAAAGCGGAATATTCAGACTCAGGCATTCCAATTGTATCAAGTAAATGAGAATATGCAGCAATGTGAACAGTTTCCATTGAAGCAAAAGCTGTCATCATCATTAAAACTTCTGTTGGCTTAAAGACAGTTGTATAATGTCTTAAGTAACAGTTACTAACCTCAACATCGGCTTGGGTGAAAAATCTGAATATTTGAGTTAATAAATTTTTTTCTGATTGAGTTAAATTTTTTTGCCAATCTCTAACATCATCTCCTAATGGCACCTCCTCTGGTAACCAATGGATTCTTTGTTGCGTTAACCATGCATCATAACACCATGGATATCTAAAAGGTTTGTAAACTGGATTTTCTACTAATAAACCCATTTTCTTTGGTTGAATTATTTCTTTATTTGATGTTTTAATCTTTTCTGTTACTGACATGATAGACACTCCTCGTATTCTTGTTCTTCAGTTGATTGTTTATTTTTTGATTTATACACATTGGCTGTAACATCTGTTGACTTAGCATCATTAATATTTTCAGCTCTTTGAATTGATTTTGATCTACAGTAATAAAGACTTTTTAGGCCTTTTTTCCAAGCATCAAAATGAATTCTATGTAATTCTTTCTTATGAACATCTGCGGGTAAAAACAAGTTAACTGATTGAGCTTGAGAGATAAACGGTGTTCGATCTCCACTCAATTCAATGATCCATTTTTGATTTAATTCAAATGCAGTTTTAAAAACATCTTTTTCTAAATCTGATAAAAAATTTAAGTGTGAAACAGACCCTTGATTGGTAGTTATTGAAGACCATGTTTCATCATTATTTTTTCCATGGTCCTCTAAAATTTCCTCTAAATATCTATTTCTAACGTTAAAAGATCCAGATAAAGTCTTATGTGTGTAACTGTTTGCAGCTATTGGTTCAACTCCAGGAGAAGCACCTCCACAAATAATTGAAATAGAAGCTGTTGGAGCAATTGCAGTTTTATTAGAAAACCTTTCCTTATATCCATATTCTGCTGCATCAGGACAAGGCCCTCTTTCCTCAGCCAAATCTTTAGATGCTTTATTAACTTGTTCATTAATTTGTTTAAATATTTTTTTATTCCATGACTTTGCCATCACAGACTCAAGAGGTATTCTATTTTTTTGGAGGAAAGAGTGAAAACCCATCACACCCAGACCAACACTTCTCTCTCTTTCAGCTGAATATTTTGCATCTTTGAATTGGTCAGGAGCTTTGCTGATGAAGTCAGACAAAACATTGTCTAAAAATCTCATCACATCACTAATCATGTTTGGTTCATCTTTCCACTCGTCATATTTTTCTAAATTTAACGAAGACAAACAACAAACTGCTGTTCTATCTTTTCCATCTTTATCAATTCCTGTAGGTAAAGTTATTTCACTACAAAGATTAGAAGTCTTAACTGTTAGGTTTGCTAATTTATGGTGCTGAGGAATTAGTCTATTAACTGTATCAATATAAATAATATAAGGTTCTCCTGTTTCAATTCTAGCAGTTAGTAATCTTATCCACAAATTTCTAGCTGAAATAGTTTGTTGAATACTTCCATCGGCAGGACTTTTTAATGCCCACTGTTCATCATTTTCAACAGCTCTCATGAATGAATCTGAAACTAAAACACCATGATGTAAATTCAATGCTTTTCTGTTTGGATCACCACCTGTTGGTCTTCTCATTTCAATAAACTCTTCTATTTCTGGATGATCGACTGGAAGATAACACGCAGCAGAACCTCTTCTCAAAGATCCTTGGCTAATTGCCATAGTTAATGAGTCCATAACTTTAATAAATGGAATTATTCCAGAGGTTTTTCCAACTTTACCAATTTTTTCTCCAATAGATCTTAGATTGCCCCAGTAACTTCCAATGCCACCGCCTTTTGCAGCCAACCAAACGTTTTCACTCCAGAGATCTAAGATACCACCTAAACTATCAGATGCTTCGTTTAAAAAACATGAAATTGGTAGTCCTCTTTTAGTTCCACCATTAGACAAAACTGGTGTTGCAGGCATAAACCATAAATTGCTTATATAATTGTAAATCCTTTGTGCATGCAAGTTATCGTCAGCATATGAACTTGCAACTCTGGCAAACAAATCTTGAAAAGATTCATTTTGACCAAGGTATCTGTCCTTTAAAGTTGCTTTACCAAAATCTGTTAAGTTGGCATCTCTTGAACGATCAATTTTTATAATTATACCTTTGTCATTTTGAAAAAGCTCAGTTTCATTATTAAGTGAAAATAAATCGGGTCTGTTGCCTTTTGGAACCTCTTTGACTATTGGGCTATATTCAGAGACAGCTTTCTTTAATGCCTGGGATAAAATTTTATTCATAATTTTGTGTTATATTTGTTAGTTTTAACGAAAACAACTACATGTTGTATGCGTTTTATATTGATATACTATATAAACAACAAATCAATAGAACATTTATAGAACATTAAAAAAAAAATTCAATAAAAAAATTAAAAAAAAGGTAAGTAATTAACAAAATGTCAGAAATTTTAAAAATAGACCCTTATGGATTTAGAGAATATGACGCTCGATGGTTGTATAAAAAAGATATAAATAGCCTTGGAATTATAAATTTAGGAAAAGGTCTAGGTACTCAAATAATAAAACATTTAAAAAAAAGTAATCCAAGAGTAATAGTGGGTCACGATTATAGATCATATAGTGAAGAAATTAAGACTGCACTTAAAAAGGGTTTAATTTCAACTGGATGTTATATTGAAGATGTAGGTTTATCTTTGTCGCCAATGGTTTACTTCGCACAATTTGATTCAAATGCAGATGCTGTTGCTATGGTTACGGCAAGCCATAATGAAAATGGCTGGACTGGAGTAAAAATGGGAATCAAAAAAGGTTTAACACATGCCCCAGAAGAAATGAAGGAGCTTAAAGAAATAACTCTAAATGAAAAATTTGTAAAGGGAGATGGTAAAGAGACAATAATTCAAAATTTCAAGCAGAAATATGAAAATGACTTGATTAATAAAAATAAAATAAATAAAAGAATTAAAGCCGTTGTAGCTTGTGGAAACGGAACAGCAGGCATGTTCGCACCCGGAATATTAAGGGGAATAGGATGTGATGTAATCGAATTAGATTGTAATCTAGATTGGAATTTTCCTAAGTATAATCCAAATCCAGAGGATCTAGAGATGCTTCATGCAATAGCTAATTCAGTAAAAGAAAATAATGCAGATATAGGTTTTGGTTTTGATGGAGATGGTGATCGTGTAGGAGTAATTGATAATAAAGGTAAAGAAATTTTTTCAGACAAAATAGGATTATTAATTGCTAGAAACCTTTCAAATATTCATAAAAAATCAAAGTTTGTTGTAGATGTAAAATCCACAGGTCTTTATTCGACTGATGAAGTATTAAGCAAAAATGAATGTGAAACTATATATTGGAAAACAGGTCATTCTCATATAAAAAGAAAAGTTCATCATGAAAAAGCCCTAGCCGGTTTTGAAAAAAGTGGACATTTTTTTTTCAACCAACCGCTAGGTTATGGTTACGATGACGGAATTAATTCAGCAATTCAAGTTTGTCACTTACTAAACGATCAAAATAAAAAAATAAGTGAAATTATTAAAGAAATTCCAACAACTTATCAATCACCAACTATGGCTCCATTTTGTAAGGATGAAGAAAAATATAGCGTAGTAGACGAAATGATCAAAAAATTCAAAAAAATAAAAGACAAAAAGATCAAAATAGATAATCAGGAAATTAAGGAAATAATAACTGTAAATGGAGTAAGATTTTCTTTTGCAGATGGTTCATGGGGTTTAATAAGAGCTTCATCAAATAAACCTTCCCTTGTTGTTGTTACTGAAAGTCCAACCTCAGATGCAAGGAAATTAAATATCTTTAAATTTATAGATGAGATATTAAAAAAAACAGGGAAAATTGGCGAATACGACCAAAAAATTTAGGTTTTATAAATAACAGATTCAACTATTAAGTGTTCAAAAAAATTTAAAGAATCATCTAAGTTTAATTTTGTGAGGTGATGGAGGGAGACTGAAATCACCTCTTTTTTTTTATGGCAGATAAAAAAATCAGATCAATTGCTAAGACTTTTTCTTGGAGATTTTTAATTTTTGTTTATTGGGTTATATTTGGTTATGTTTATACAGGTACTTTCACAGGTGCAGGAATACTAGGTTTTGGCTCAATTATTCCACTTTTTTTTTACTATTTTCATGAAAGAATTTGGAACAAGATAAAATGGGGAACTAATTAATTTTTTTTGCTAATTAATCGATAAGTATTCAAAAAATGATCTCATGGATACAATAATTAAAAAAGTACCAAAAATTTTACTTAAAATCTTTTTATCAATTTTATAAACTGCTTTTGCACCTATCCTTGCCATTATCATCGTCACAGGCACAAACACAATAAAACCAAGTAAATTAATATATCCTAAACTAAATGGAGTATTTACATTGTTAATCAATTTTCCTCCAGTTATCATTGTTATTGTACCGCTCAAAGCTATTAAAAAACCTACAGCTGCTGCCGTGCCAATAGATTTTCTTATGTCATATCCAAATGTTCTCATGAAAGGAACCATTAAAGAACCACCTCCAATACCAAGTGGCACTGAGATAAAACCAATTATTATTCCCGAAATATTTTTGACTAAATCTGATATCTTTTTTGGGTTTTCCATAAGTTTTTCTCTGACAAAGATAAAAAAAATACCTACAAAAAATGCAAAGATTGAAAAAAACAAAACTAAAGCAGGGGTTTTCAAATTTACTGCCAAGAATGTTCCTGCAATTACCCCCAAAAGAATAAAAATTCCAAACGATTTTACCATCTTAAAATCAACCGCATCATATTCCATATGCGTTTTAGTTGAAATTATGGATGTTGGAATAATAATTGCTAAAGATGTTCCAACAGATAAATGCATTCTAGTAACAATATCAAAATCTAAAACTGTAAAAGCATAGTACAATGCTGGTACCATTATTATTCCACCCCCCACTCCTAGTAACCCAGCCATAAAACCAGCAACAGCTGCTGCTGATGCAAGTACAATTAAAAGATTAATTAGTTCAGATGAATTTAATATTTCCATTAAGAATTAGCTTGATTAGCTTTTTCATTATTTTGAACAATTGTCATAATGTGTTTTGCTTTTTGAAAATCAGAATCTCTTGCCATCATATTTTCACTTAAATACCTTTTCCATTCTTTGGATCCTACTTGACCATGATATAGTCCAACTGTATGTCTCATTATGTGATTTACTTTAGTACCCAACTTCACCTCTTTGTCTAAATATTCTAAAAGTTTTTCAGCTACTTGTTCTCGCGATGGACTATTTCTTGTTTTAAATATTTCTTTTTCAATTTCAATTAAAGAATAAGGATTTTGATAAATTGATCTACCAATCATTACTCCATCACAAAAATTCAAATGATTATTTATCTCATCAATTTTTGTAATACCACCATTAATGATTATTTCTAAGTCTGGATTTTCTTTTTTAATTTTATAAACCATATTGTAATTTAACTTCGGAATATTTAAATTTTGTTTTGGGGACAATCCACTTAACATTGCTTTTCTCGCATGCAAAATAAATGTTTTTGCTCCTGCATCTCTCATTTGTCTTATAAAATTATTCAGATAATCAAAATCTTCTACATCGTCAAAACCAATACGTGTTTTGGCAGTTACAGGTAATTTACAAGCATTCACCATTGAACTGATGCATTCAGCAACTAAGTCAGGTTCTTTTATTAGACATGCACCAAATCTATTTTTTTGAACTTTTTTGCTAGGACAACCAAGATTAATATTAATTTCATCATAACCCATATCCTCTGCAATTTTAGCTACTTCTGCTAATTCTTCTTTATCTGAACCACCTACTTGCAAAGCTAATGGTTTTTCCTCAGGACTATAAGATAAAATTTTTTTTCGATCACCGTGGATTGCCGATTTTGTAGCAACCATCTCAGTATAGAGCATTACATTTTTACTCATCAGTCTTA
The DNA here is from genome assembly GCA_902605995.1 of uncultured Pelagibacteraceae bacterium. GTDB lineage: Bacteria > Pseudomonadota > Alphaproteobacteria > Pelagibacterales > Pelagibacteraceae > Pelagibacter. The sequence goes on along the minus strand of CACLEQ010000014.1, from coordinate 1,396 downwards.
AAAAGAAACGATCATGTCTGTCAGTGCAATCCATCATTGGAGCCACTGATATTTTTCTATTTATTTCTTTTTTAGAATCCAAGGTCCTTACCCATTATTTTATCAGGTAACCATGTAACAATCTCAGGAAAAATACATAAAATTACTATAGCTAAAGCCATAATTATCATAAATGGTATAGATCCTTTTAAAATTTCTGACAAACTAACGTCTGGAGTAATTCCTTTTATAATATAAAGATTTAATCCAACTGGGGGTGTAATTAAGCCAATCTCCATATTAATTGTAAATACTATTGCAAACCAATATGGATCAAATCCTAAGGTGGTAATAACTGGTAATAGTATAGCTGAAGTCATTACAATAACTGCTACTGGTGGCAAAAAGAAACCAGCTATTAAAAGAAATATGTTTATTAAAATGAACACAACCCATTTGTTTGAACTTAATTCAACCATGCTCTGTGCTAATGACTGAGTTACATAAAGCTGTGAAAGAGTGAATGCAAAAAGATATGATGCAGCAATGATGAACATTATCATTACACTTTCTTTCATGGAAACTTTAACAATGTTCCAAATCTTTTTTGGCTGATAAATTTTATAAACAACAGCAATTAAAACAAAAACTAAAAATGCCCCTACTCCAGAGGCCTCGGATGGTGTTGCAACTCCTCCATAAAGCACATACAAAACTCCTGCAATAATTGCTAAGAAAGGAAGAATTCTTGGTAAGACTTCAAGTTTTTCTTTTAAAGTAGGTCTTACTCTATTTCTTAGAGCTTTTGATGCATCTTTATCAATAAAATAACTGTGTATAAGAGCCCATATCGCAAACATACCTGCCAACATAAAGCCTGGCACAAGACCACATAAAAACAATCTTCCAATAGATGTGCCAGTCGCAATTCCATAAACAATTAAAACAATACTTGGAGGAATTAAAACCCCTAAAGTTCCACCAGCTGCGATAGTTCCTGTTGCAATCTGATCCGAATATCCCCTTTTTCTCATTTCGGGTATTCCCATTGTTCCAATCGCAGCGCAAGTTGCGGGACTAGATCCACTCAAGGCTGCAAAAACTGAGCATGCTCCAATATTAGAAATTACCAATCCTCCTGGTACTCTCCAAAGCCATCTGTCTAAGCCTGTATATAAATCTTTACCTGCTGGAGAATTAGCAACAGCCATTCCCATTAAAATAAACATTGGTATAGAAAGTAAAACAAAAGAGTTTAGTCCTGCAAAAAATGTTTCGGCAAAGACATCAAGCATTTGAAAACCTTCAAATGTAACTAACAGAGCTATTGAAACAAAACTCAAACCAAAAGCGATTGGAATTCCAGAAAAAAGTACCAATAAAGTAAAAACTGCAACAATTAACGCTATAATCAATG
>CACLEQ010000013.1:0-21515 GCA_902605995.1 uncultured Pelagibacteraceae bacterium | reverse complement strand
CTTGATCTATCTTTGAGATACCATGACTTGTTTTAATTAAGTCTTCTATATCTGATTTTAAGAAATTTATTAAATCAGATCTTTTTAAAGTAGTGTACTTAATATCATCTGAGTTGAAGTGAGAAATATCTAAATCACATATCTTTTCTAAGCTTTTAATAGAGTAAAAATTTATTTTGGTTGGATTGAATTTTTTATCATCTTTAAATTTATCAAATCCAATTTGATTTAAAAGTTTTACACTATTTACTGATAACTGAATTCCGTAACCCTCATCTAAATCTAGTGAATTATTTTTTTCGTAAACTGTAACTCGGTAATTTGAATTTTTTTTAAATAGGTTAGCAATAAATAATCCTGAAATACCTGCTCCAATTATAGCGATTTTTTTCATCGATTATTTTCTAAATATTTAACAATTTTTTTTGTAAACGATGGCAACATATAACTACTCAATTTTTTTTTGTCCACCCAATAAGATGATGGAAACTTTTGATCATCTTTTGAAAATTGAATTTTTATGTTCATATTCATATTAGACATTTTCAAACTTAAATTTTCTTTAAAATTTTCTGGATTTTTTAATTCTATCATCGGAAATATCGATAAATTTTTTAAAAATTTATACTTCCTGTTTTTTATTAATAAGTATCTTTGATTTTTTTTATAAACTTTTAAAATAAAATATTTATCTTGGTTTTGCCTCTGAATCTTTCTCAAATTGAAATCTTTCTTTTTATAAGATTTGCAATTTTTTGAAATAGGACATTGATTACAAATTGGATTATTAGGCTTACAAACTAAAGCTCCTAACTCCATCAAAGCTTGGGCATAATCACTTGATCTCGATGAAAAACCAAAAATTGATTTTTTTCGTGCAATATAATCTTTTTGAATTTCTCTATCTTTTTTTAAGTAAAGATATCTTTTTAAAACTCTTTCAATATTTCCATCTAATGGAATATATGGTTTATTAAAAGCAATAGCTAAAATTGCACTTGCAGTATAATTTCCAATACCCGGGAGTGATAATAAATCTTCAAAGTTCCTTGGTAACTGTCCTTTGAAAGTTTTTATTATATGTTGTGCAGTTTTTTTTAAATTTTTTGCCCTTGAATAATAACCAAGACCCTCCCAAAGCTTTATTAATTCTTTATCACGTATCTTTGAGAGTGATACTAAATTTGGAATTTTTTTAATAAACCTATTAAAATATGGAATTACAGTCACAACTTGTGTTTGTTGTAGCATAAACTCACTTACCAAAGTGTAATACTGCTTTTTTTGAGAAGTAACATTCTTTCGCCATGGTAATGGCCTTTTATTTAAATAATACCAATTAAGAATTTTTTTTGTTATTAATTGTTCTTTCATATGCAATTTAAAAAATATACTAAGCAGAGAAATGGTAGCATTCAAGGCCTAAGATCTCTTAAAGATACTTTACCAAAAAATATTCAAAAATTTATTATTAAAAGAGGTCACGTTTATTCTAAAACTCTTCATAATTGGAAATATATTGTAGGTGATGAATTATTTAAAGTTTGTTATCCAAAATCCTACAAAAATTCAAATAAACTTAGCGTTAGCACTTTATTGATTATGGTAAAAAGGGGTCACGAAGTTGAATTAGAATACTCAAAAAAAGAAATAATGGACAGATTAAATAGTCTTTTTGAAAATTCAGTCGTAAAAAAAATAAAATTAATTAGCTTTACAGATGAAAGTTTTTTTAAGAAAAAAAATGATATACAAGATAATGTGGAAAAAAATAATTATATAGATAAAGTAAGTCGTATTAAAAATGAAAAAATAAAAAAATCTTTAATGCAACTATCAAAGGAATTAAATCGAAAATGAAAAAAATTATAATAATTTTATTTTTCTCCTTATTATCAAATACAAGTCTATCTGCTGAGTTAAAAAGAATTACATCTGGTAATCAAGATGCTAAAATTACCATAATAGCTTACGAGTCTTTAACATGTAGTCATTGTGCAGATTTTCATAAAAAAATTTATCCTAAAATAAAGAAAGATTTTATTGACGCTGGTTTAGTAAAAATAGAATTTAGACATTTTCCTTTGGACATTGCTGCATTAAATGCTGCAAAAATTGCTCAATGTGCTTTTAGTAAAAATTTAGAAGTTTTAGAAAGCTTATATTTCAATCAAAATGTTTGGGTAAAAGGAAAGACAGTAGATGAGCTTAATGAAAATCTTAAAAATTTTGTAAGAAATGAGGGTTTTGATATAAATTTCGAAGAATGTATTAAAAATAAAAAAATTGAGGATTTTGTTTTAAACGATCGAATCGATGGTACTAAAAATTTTAAAGTAAATGCTACTCCTACGATAATAATAAACAATAAAAAGTTTGAAAAAACGCTGAATTATAAAAATTTAAAAAAAACTCTTGAAAAACTGATATAAGTTAACTTATGGAGTTTAAAAAAATCCAACTTAATGGATTTAAATCTTTTGCAGATAAAACCAATTTTTTAATTGATGATAGTTTAACAGGTATTGTTGGACCCAATGGTTGTGGAAAATCAAATATTGTTGAGTCTTTAAGATGGGTCATGGGTGAGACCTCAGCAAAAAGTATGCGAGGATCGGGAATGGAGGATGTTATATTTTCTGGCACATCAAATAAGCCTTCAAAGAATATAGCTGAAGTCTCTGTAACAGTTGAAAATAAAAATAACGAGGGACCAATTCAATTTAGAGATCTTGATGAGATAAATATCAGAAGAAAAATTGAGAAAGACAAAGGTTCCAAATTTTACATAAATGAAAAAGAGGTAAGAGCGAGAGATACTCAAATGTTTTTTGCTGACTTATCTACCGGGGCGCATTCGCCATCGATGATAAGTCAGGGGCGTATTGGTGCACTAGTAACTGCAAAACCAACAGACAGAAGGGCAATTTTAGAGGAAGCTGCTGGTATTTCAGGTTTACACGTGAGAAGACATGAGGCAGAACTAAGATTGAGCGCTGCGGAAAATAATCTTAAAAGAGCCGATGAATTAAGGAGACAACAAGAGAAACAATTGGCCAACCTAGAAAAACAAGCAGAAGAAGCAACAAAATATAAGAATATTTCTGAAGAAATAAAAAAAATAGAGGCAGGATTATATTATTTAAAATTATTAGAGATTGATAAAGAAATTAAAATTGAGAATGAGATTAATCTAGAAGCGGAAGGTGAAGTTAGTGGCTTTAGCAGTAGAATTTCTGAGCTCGAAACTTTAGTTAAATCTGAAACAGAAAAAATTTCACCCTTACGAGAAAAAAATATTGAAAATTTATCTAAAATACAAAGACTTAATCTAGAACTTCAAAACCTTGACGAGGAAAATAATAGAGTACAAGATGAAATAGGTAATATTAAAAGATCTATTCAAACATTTAACGACGATATGGATAGAGAAAAAGGAATAATAATCGACGCAAACTCTAATGAAAAAAGGCTTAAAGAAGAAAAGAATGAGTTAATAGAAGTAGATTCAAAATATTATGAAACAGAAAAAAAATCTAATGAAGATTTAAGTTATAATAAGAATATACTAAATATTGAATTAAACAAGATTAAAGAACTAATAAATTTAAATAAAAACTCTGAAGCAATTGTCGTTCTAGAAAGTTTTAAAAATTTAATAGAAAAATATGCAAGCAGTTTTAGTACAAATCAAAATATCAAACAAGACTCGGTAAAAAGAAATGAAAGAATTAATATTATTGATAAAGAAATTGAAAGTTGGAGAAATTTATTATCCAATTCTGAAAAAATGGTGTCCGAACTTACTGATAGGAAAAAAAAATTAAATATACAGCTTGAAAATTTAGATAATCAACCAAAAATACAAGCTGAAAAAAAAGGTCAAATTTCAGAAGGTCTTAGAATTGCAGAAAAGGAAAAAAATGAGAATGAAGTAATTATTAATTCAACTGACGAAAAAATTGAAACACTAAGATCCCAACTAAATCAAATACAAGAACAATCAATTCAAATCAGAGAAAGAAAAGCAAGCTCTGGAGCTACTGTTGAAGGTCTTAAAAAACGTAAAAATGATCTGATTGATAGAATATATTCAGAGCTAAGTCTTGATGAAGAAAATATTCTTGAAAATTCAAATTTATTTGGAAAAGAAGATCTTCCAGATGCAGTTAATCAAGAAGACCTATTAGATAAAAAAAAACAAGAGAGAGAAAAATTAGGTTCAGTAAATTTAAAAGCAGACGAAGAGACCGACAAATATAAAGTTGAAATTCAAAAAATGGAGCAAGATCGTGCTGACTTAGTGACAGCTATCAGTAAATTAAAAGATAGTATTAATGAATTAAATCAAAAAGGAAGAGAAAGACTCATTGATGCTTTTGAAAAAGTGAACAGAAAATTTAATGAAGTTTATACAAAATTATTTAATGGTGGAAATGCTAAACTCGAATTGGTGGATTCTGAGGATCCGCTTGAAGCAGGTTTAGAGATGTTAGTGAGTCCACCAGGTAAAAGACTACAATCAATTACCTTGTTATCTGGAGGTGAACAAGCACTTACAGCTCTATCTCTTGTTTTTGCAGTTTTTTTAACCAATCCATCACCGATCTGTGTACTTGACGAAGTAGATGCGCCGCTAGACGACGCGAATGTAACAAGATTTTGTAATTTGCTTGAGGATTTGATTAAAATTACGAATACAAAGTTTATCATTGTTACTCATCATGCATTAACAATGTCAAAAATGAATAAACTTTATGGTGTTACAATGCCTGAAAAAGGTATCAGTCAACTCGTTGCTGTTGATTTGCAAAAAGCTGAGAGTATGGTTGCATAAACCAATTAAAAAATGACTAAAGATCCTTTTAAAACTCGCTTGGAGATTGCAAAAAAAAAGGCCCTGAAAAGAGATTTAGCTAATAAAAAGTATAATCCATCACCTATCGGTAAAGCTTTTAAATTAAGTACTGAATTAGTATCAGCTGTAGCAGTAGGGACAATTATTGGGTTTATTTTAGACAAGACCTTTGGTACTAAACCTTGGTTAATTTTAATATTTTTTTTTGTTGGTGTAATTGCTGGTATAACTAATGTAATTAGATCTGCAAAAAACATGCAAAAGTAGTAAATTTTATGGCAGCAAATCCAATGACTCAATTCGAGGTTTATAGAATTGGTCCAGAAATTAGAATAGGAACATTTGATATCTCATTCACTAATGCAAGTTTATTTATGGTAATCAGTTCTATAACAATTTTAGTTATTTTTAATTTAGGAGCTAAAAAAAATCTAATGCTACCAAATAAGTTACAACTTTTAGCAGAGATTAGTTATTCCTTTGTATCAAAAATGATTAGTGATACCGCGGGTTCCAAGGCAAAACCATATTTTGCTTTTATATTTTCGTTATTTATGTTTGTTTTATTTTGTAATATGTTTGGAATGATCCCTTATACTTTCACAGTAACTAGCCACATTATTGTTACTTTTGTTCTTGCAGCATTTGTCTTTATTGGAGTAACAATTATTGGATTTATAAAGCACGGTTTTGGTTATTTAAAACTATTTGTACCTAGTGGAGTTCCAATTGTTCTGCTCCCTTTAATAGTCATTATAGAAATTATTTCATATCTTAGTAGGCCAGTAAGTTTATCAGTTCGGCTATTTGCTAATATGATGGCAGGCCACACTATGATGAAAGTTTTCGGTGGCTTTGTAGTGAGCCTCGGAATACTCGGTGGATGGCTACCACTGAGTTTTTCAGTTGCCTTAACAGGTTTGGAGATATTAGTTGCTTTTCTTCAAGCTTATGTTTTTGCAATTTTAACATGCATTTATTTAAATGATGCATTAAATTTACACCATTAACAAAGGAGGAAATAATGGAATTAGAAGCGGCAAAAATGATAGGAGCAGGATTGGCTGCGATTGCTTTAGCAGGCGCAGGAGTAGGGATAGGTATAATTTTTGGAAATTATTTATCTGGTGCAATGAGGAACCCCTCTGCTGCACAAAAACAATTTCCTAATTTACTTTTAGGCTTTGCTTTAGCAGAAGCGACAGGGTTATTTGGATTAGTGGTTGCGTTAATCATCCTTTTCGCTTTTTAATTTAATGATTAAAAAAATATTTTTTCAGTTAATATTTTTCAATTTCTTTTTTTTGAAAGAAGTTATTGCTGCTGAAAGTGGAGGTATGCCTCAATTAAACCCTGAATTTTGGATTTCACAAATATTCTGGCTTACACTAACTTTTGGAATTCTTTATATGGTTTTATCAAAACTTATATTACCTAAGATAAGTGCTAATTTAGAGTCTAGAAAATCTCGAATACAAGATAATATTGAGGCTGCAGAAAAACAAAGAGAAAACAGTGAGTCTAAACTTAAAGAATATGAAGAAATTGTTTTTAAAAGTAAGTTAGAGGCAAAAAAAATTTTTAAAGACTCAAGAGAAAAAATAATTAAAGATATAAAAAATAAAAATGAAACTTTAGAAAAGCAAATTAATGAGGAAATTAAAAAAGCAGAGAAAGAGATAGAAGTAGTTAAGAAAAGTGCCCCTGAAAAAATTAATAAGATTGCAATAGAAACGTCTTCAGAATTAGTAAAAAAAATCATCGGAGCTGAAATAAATAATAGTAGTATTTCTGCAATTGTAGATGATTTGTCGAAAAAAAATAGGAATAGGTATTATGGTAATTGACTCCACTTTTTGGGTTGCGGTTTCTTTCGTTATTTTTTTTGGAGCACTTGTATATTTAAAAATTCCTCAAAAAGTAAATGATGTTCTTAATAAATTAATTTCAGAAATAAAAAAAGAAATTAATGAAAGTGAAAAACTAAGAACTGAGGCTAAAATCTTACTGGATAATGCTCAAAAAAAATTGGACACAGCACAAGATGTGAGCGATGAAATTTTAAAACAAGCTAAAAAAGATAGCGATAAAATGGTAATCGAACTAAGTGATAAGTTCCATAAAACCTCTGAAATCAAAAAAAAACTTGCTGAAAGTAAAATAAGTCAAATGAAAGAGTCTGCTATTAAAGAAATTAAAGATACATCAATTAAAATTGCTCTGGACTCTGTGAAAAAAATTATAACTACCACTGTTGATAAATCAAAACTTGATACACTATTTCAAAAAAATTTAGATGAAACTAAAGAAGAGCTAAAGAAAATTAACTTATAATAACCTTACAATTTTTAAAAAAAACTATAAATTATGACAATGAATTCTGTTGTAATAGGTTCCGGATTTGGAGGCATAGCTGCTGCACTTCGTCTAAAAGCTAAAGGTCATAATGTTACTTTAATTGAAAAACATCCTGATCTTGGAGGAAGAGCTAGAGTATTTAAAAAAAACGGATTTATCTATGATGGTGGTCCAACAGTTATTACGGCACCATACTTAATAAATGAATTATTCGAATTATTTAAAAAAGACCCAAAAGATTATATTCAACTTTCTCCTCTCAAAGTTTGGTATCAATTTATATTTGAGGATAATTCTAAATTTAATTATTCAGGTAACGAAAATGAAATGAAAAAACAAATTGGAGAGATATGTAAAGATGATGTTGTGGGTTATGAAAAATTAGTTAATTTCACGAAAAAGATTTTTGACAAAGGCTTTACAGAATTAGCCGATGTTCCATTTGATAAACCCTTGGTAATGATACAACAACTGCCTGCTTTATTAAAACTTAAAAGTTATAAGTCTGTTTATTCATTAGTATCATCTTACGTAAAAAATGAAAAATTAAGAAGAATGTTAAGTATGCATCCACTTTTGGTTGGAGGTAACCCTTTTACTACAACTTCTATTTACGGACTAATTTTATATTTAGAAAAAAAATGGGGAATACATTATTCAATGGGTGGAACAGGAAATATTATTAAAGGTCTTGAAAAGTTGATGAATGAAGTTGATATAGAAATAATTAAAGGTCATGAAGTTAAAAAGATTATTTCAAATGGAAATAAAATTACTGGCGTTCGATTAGATAATCAAACCAATATTGAAACTAATAATGTGATTTGTAATGCGGACCCACCTGCCGTTTACGAAAAAATGCTAAATGGAAATTCAAATAGTTCATTAATTTTTAAGTGGAAAAAAAATAGAATGGAATATTCTATGGGATTATTTGTTTATTATTTCGGTACAAAAAAAAATTATGAAAATGTGGAACACCATACTATTAAGTTTGGAGATAAATACAAAGAACATCTTGACGACATATTTCATAATAAAAAATTAAATAACGATATTAGTTATTATCTTCATAGACCATCTGCTACTGACGAATCTATGGCTCCAGAAGGGCAAGATTGTTTTTATGTTCTCGTTCCTGTTCCAAATAACCAATCAAAAATTGATTGGTCGATTGAAGGAGAGAGAATGAGAGATTTGGTAATTGATAAAATGGAAAAAGATTTAATGCCAAATTTGAGACAAAATATTGTTGAAGATTTTTACTTAACGCCCGATTACTTTGAAAATGATTTAAATACAAAATACGGCTCTGGTTTTTCAATCCAGCCAAAATTTTCTCAATCAGCTTATTTTAGATTTCATAATAAGTCGGAGATATATGATGGACTTTATTTTGTAGGAGCAGGTACTCATCCAGGAGCTGGCGTACCTGGGGTACTTTCTTCAGCGAAAGTATTAGATAAAATTTTATAATGTCTAATAAAAGTTACTTATCTGTTTATGCAAAATCGTTCAGTTGGGCTGGTTTTTTTTTACCCAAAAAAACGTTAGAAAAATGCTCTGCTTTGTATGATTTTTGTAGAGTCGCTGACAACATTGCAGATGATAATGAAAAAATAGAAAATAAAGAAAAAAAATTTAATTATTTTGAAAATAATTTTAATCAAAAAAACTTTAATGATCCTATTATCAAAAATATGTGGGATCTTATTGAAGAATTCAATATATCCTTGAAAATTGTTGAAGATTTACTGATTGGAATAAAATCAGACATTCAAGATAAGGTTAAATTAGATACAAAGAAAGATCTTTTGGTGTACTCATACAGAGTAGCTGGAACTGTTGGATTGATGATGGCAAAAATTTTAAAAGTTAATAAAAAAAGTTCACTCAGGTCAGCAATCGATCTAGGAATTGCGATGCAACTTACTAATATATCAAGAGATGTAATTGAAGATTCTGAAAAAAATCGTTTTTACATAAATGAAAACTTTGAAGAAATTTTATCAACCATCAATCTTGCTGATAATTTTTATGAAAATTCATTTTATTCAATTAAGGATATACCTATTAGTTTCCGTTTTTCTATTCTGGTAGCTAGAAGAGTTTATAGAAAAATAGGACATAAGATAAAAAATAAAAAAAATTTAGAAAATTATCTAAATTCAGGAAAGATATATGTATCAAATTTTGAAAAAGTCTTGGAGACTTTTATGTCAATTTTTGACTTAATTAAACTATCGTTCAGTCATAAATTAGATGATGAAATACAACATGATCATAATTTGATAAATGAGGAAATAAATTTAAATGAAAGAATTTGATTATATTATAGTTGGTGGTGGTTGTGCAGGATTATCACTTGCGTATGAACTTGAGATCAATGAAAAATTAAAAAATAAAACTTTAGCTATTATTGAGCCAAGAGCAGAATATAAAAAAGACAAAACCTGGTCTTTTTGGAAAGTAGCAGCACATAATTTTGATGATTGTGTTAAAAAAAATTGGAAAAATTTTTCTGTTAATATACCAAAAAAAACTAATTATTTAGAATGCAACATTTATCCATACCAAAGTATTGATAGTGGGCTGTTCTATGAAAAAATTAACAGTAAATTAGAAGATAATAATAATATTTCTTTCTATAAAGATATAAGCGAAATTAATTCAAAAAATTCTTTTGTTTTTAATAGTGTTCCATCGATTATAAAGGATCATCGTAACCTTTGGCAGCATTTTTGTGGTGTAGAAGTTGAAACTAAAAATGATTTCTTTGACGATAAAATTTTTAATCTTATGGATTTTGATTGTGATCAAAGAGAAAGTGTGCATTTTTTTTACACTCTACCCTATTCAAAGACTACGGCTTTGATTGAAACTACATGGTTATCAAAAATGAATGATGACTCTCAAAAAGACTATGACATACAAATTAAAGATTATATTGAAAATCACCTAAATTTAAAAGATTACAAAATTATTTATAAAGAAGAAGGTGCAATACCTCTTTTTTATCCAATAAATGAAAAAGCTAAAAACAAAATAAATATTGGAACTGCTGGAGGTATGACGAGATTAAGTACGGGTTATACTTTTCTAAATATTCAAGAACACAGTAGATATATAAGAGAGAATATCGAGAATATTACTCATGCTAAAAAATATAAAATTGGTAATAAGTATCAATTTTTAGATGAGATATTTCTTAGAGTTCTTGATAAACACCCAGAAAAAATGCCTAAAATTTTTTTAAAATGTTTAAGGCCTCTCCAAAGACTGTTATAAAATTTTTGTCTAATAAAAGTAATTTTTTTGAGGATTTATCTATTATTTCTAGAATGCCAAAGTTGACTTTTATTAAGGCTTTATTTTATTAATTTAATAAAAAAATGAAAAACCAATTAAAAAAAATAAATTTTAATCATTCTTTCATTTTTTTTTTATTTTGTAATATTTTTTCTTTAACAATTTTAAAATTTGAGAATTTAATATTCTCACCATTATTCTGTTTACTTTTAATTTTAAGTATTGGGGTTTCTCATGGTTCACTTGATCATATAAAAGGAAAAAAACTTCTGAAAATTTTTGAAATAAAAAATAAATATATTTTTTATTTGATATATATTTTTATTGCTTCAATTGTTATAGCCTTATGGACAATCATACCGTCAGTTTCATTAACAATCTTTCTAATAGTTGCTTCATTTCATTTCGGCAAAGAAGATACTCAGTTTTTAATAGCTGAAAATTCATATTATAACCAATTATTATTTTTCTTGAAAGGTTTACTCATAATTTTAGCACCTATGTTTTTTCATTTTGAAGAAACAATATCTATATTCAAATTATTACTTATTGATAACGAGTCTTTTTATAGAACTTTAGATTTTATTGAAATGAATAACCTTATACTTTTTGGTATTATTTTAAGTACATTATCCAGTATTTTATTATTTACCAAAGAATTTGAATTAAAAAAGTTTACTATTTTTTTAGATTATTTTTCAATTTTAATTATAAATTATTATTTGTCACCTCTGATGGCATTTACAATTTATTTTTGTTTTTTACATTCTACTAGACACGGTATTACTTTGATGCATGAGCTAGATGAGAATGATTTAAAGAATGGGCTAAAAATTTTTATAAAAAAAGCTCTGCCCTTAACCATTCTTACTGCTACCTTTTGTTTACTTGGGCTTTATTTATTAAATAATTCATACAATTTCGATAGTTCAATTCTAAAAGTTATATTTATAGGTTTGGCGTCTTTAACCTTTCCACATATATTGCTTGAGTATTTAATAGAAAAAAATGAAAAATAAAGAATTGAAAATATTATTGTCAGCTCCTAGAGGCTTTTGTGCTGGTGTAGAAAGAGCTATAGAGATTGTTGAAAAATCAATTCAGAAATATGGTGCTCCAGTATATGTTCGTCATGAAATAGTGCACAATAAATACGTGGTAGATGATTTAAAAAATAAAGGAGCTATCTTCGTTGAGGAACTAGAAGAGATAGAAGATAAAACTAGACCAGTTATTTTTTCAGCTCATGGTGTTCCAAAAAAAATTCCGGAGGACGCTAAAAACTACAATATGACTTATGTTGATGCTACATGCCCATTGGTGTCAAAAGTACACAGAGAGGCTGAAAATCTAAATAAAGCTGGATATCATTTAATTTTAATAGGACATCAAAATCACCCTGAAGTAATTGGTACTATGGGACAGTTGCCCAAAGGATCAATTGATCTTATTCAAAATGAAGATGAAGCCAAAAACTATAAAATTCAAAATAACAAAAAAATTTCTTATGTTACTCAAACAACATTATCAGTAGATGATACAAAAGATATAATTCAAATATTAAAAGATAGATTTCCAAATATAAAAGAACCTTTAAAAGAGGATATTTGTTACGCTACTACAAACAGGCAGATGGCAGTTAAAAATATTGCAAAAAAATGTGACTTATTTTTTGTGATAGGTAGTAGAAATTCATCTAATTCAGTTAGATTAGTGGAGGTAGCAAAAAAATCTGGCTGCCCTAACTCGATATTAATTCATTCACAAAGTGAAATCCCATTTGATTTAATCAAAAATGCAAATACGATTGGTGTTTCTTCTGGAGCTTCTGCGCCTGAGATTCTAGTTAATAATTTTATCAATGAGTTAAAAAATAGATTTACAGTCAGTATAGATGAAGTAGAAATCATTAAGGAAAATGTTGTTTTCAAAGCTCCAAAAAAATTAAATTAAAATGGCTGTTTATACAAAAATAAATAAAAAAGATATTTCTTATATCAATAAAAAATTTGAGATAGAAAAAATTTTAAGCTTTAAAGGTATTAAACAAGGAATTGAAAATACTAATTATTTATTAAGATCAAAAAATAAAAAATTTATACTTACAATCTTTGAAAAAAGAGTCTCTCAAAATGAAATACCTTTTTTTATGAAGTTAATGGATCAATTAAATAATTCTAAAATAAATTGTCCAAAACCTCAAAAAAATAAAAATGGAAACTATCTAATCAGAATTAGAAAAAAGTCCGCTTGTATTGTTTCATTTTTAGAAGGAAAAGATAAAAAATTACTTAATTTAAAAAATTGTCATGCAATAGGGAAAATGATTGCTGGAATGCATTTATCCACAAAAAAAATAAATCTTTCCAGGAAAAACTCTATGGGTATTAAATATTTAAATCCATTACTTAACAGTATTAAATTTAAATCAAAAAAATTTACTAATATAGAAAAATTCCTAAAGATAAATTTTAAAGATATAAAAATGAAATGGCCAAAAAAATTACCTTCTGGGATAATTCATGGAGATTTATTTATAGATAATATTTTTTTTGAAAAAGATAAATTATCAGGAATAATTGATTTTTATTTTGCTGCGAACGATTACTTTATGTATGAAATTGCTATTTGTGTTAATGCTCTATGTTTTGACAAAAGAGCATCTAAATTTTTCTTAAATAGAAAAAAGGTAAAAAATTTAATTAAAGGATATGAAAGTGTAAAAAAAGTTTCAACTGCAGAAAAAAAATCATTAAATATTTTATGTCGTGGCGCAGCAATGAGATATTTTCTAACTAGACTTTTTGACTATTCAAATACACCTAAGTCAGCGCTTATTAAGATAAAGGATCCAAGAGAGTATTATCAAAAACTCTTAATACACAATAATTTAAAAACTTACAAAGATTATTTAAGGTAATGATTAAGATATACACTGACGGTTCATGTATTGGAAATCCTGGTAAAGGTGGTTGGGCAGCAATTATATTAAGTGATGGAAAAAAAACTGAAATAAAAGGAAGTGAAAAAGATACTACAAATAATCAAATGGAATTGTTAGCACCTATACAAGCTCTTAAAAAAATTCCAAAAGGCAGCAAAGTTGAAATTTTTACAGACTCTAAATACGTAAAGTCTGGAATAACAGAATGGATACATAACTGGAAAAAAAATGGATGGAAAACTGCAAACAAAAAAGAGGTGAGCAATAAAGAACTTTGGACAGAATTAGACCTACTAAATAGTGAATTTGAAGTAACTTGGAATTGGGTAAAAGCACATTCAACTGACAAATTAAACCTCGAAGTAGATTTACTTGCTAGAAATGCCGCAAACTCATAATTGGCGTACCTGACAGCAGAACCCCTTCCTATATTAAATTATTTAATAAATTTTCTGCGGAAGTTAAGCCACATTCCTTGGTTTCTTTTTCGACATGAATATTAATAATTGTGAAGTTTTCAATAACCATTAAATAACGATTTGATCTAATTCCCATTCCTTTTGCATTCCGATCAACTTCTGCACCAATTGCTTTCGTGAACAACAAATACGGATCAGATAACATCTTTATTTTATTTCCGGTATTATTAATTTCTCCCCAACCATTCATTACATAAGGGTCATTTACCGATAAACAAAATATTTTTTGTATTCCTTTGGCTTTGATTTTATCTGCATTTGCTACAAAACCTGGTAAATGAAGTTTTGAACAAGTAGATGTAAATGCCCCAGGTAAACCAAACAAAACAATTTTTCCATTGCCTATAATTTCTCTTAATTTTCTTTTATGAGGTTCCCCGTCAACAAGATGAAAAATCTCTGTATCTGGTATTTGATCTTTTATTTGAAGTTTCATATCGAATTCGTTACATATTTTTTTATTTTTTCAATATCATTTGCAATAAGTTCGAATTTTTCTTTTCTGTCATTAACATATTTAAGACTATCTGGTAAATTTTCAGTTTTTAAGATTGCATCTTCTATTGCTTTTGGAAATTTACATGGGTGTGCGGTTGATAATACAACACAATTTTTTTCCAATCCTAATTTTTTAACAGCACCTATGCCCACAGCAGTATGAGGATCAACTACCATCTGATGTTCATTATTAATTGTCTTTATCATTTCAACAGTTTCGTTTTCATCAAGCATCTCAGACATAAAATTCTTTTTAATTTTATCTAAATCATTTTTATCAATTTTATAAGTATTATTTTTTATTTCACTCATTACATTTTTTGTAACTTCTGAGTTACAATCTTTTACATCATATAAAAGCCTTTCAAAATTACTTGCTATTTGTATATCCATACTTGGAGTATTTGTTTCTTCCACTTTTTTTTGAGTATAGTCACCACCCGAAATTGCTCTGTGCAATATGTCATTTTTATTTGTAGCCACAATTAGTTTATCAATTGGAAGACCGAGTTTTTTTGCCAAGTAACCTGCATAAATATCACCAAAGTTACCTGTTGGAACAGAAAAAGATAAAGGTTGACCATTTCCAACTTTGAAATATGCGTAAAAATAATACACCGATTGAGCAATAATTCTTGCCCAATTAATTGAATTTACACCCGACATATTAATTGCTTTAGAAAATTTTTCGTCGTTAAACATTGCTTTTACTAAATTTTGACAATCATCAAAATTACCCTCAACTGCAATATTGAATACGTTACTCTCTTCATGTATTGTCATTAGTTTTCTTTGAACTGGTGAAATTTTATTATTTGGGTGCAATACAAAAACATTTAAATTGCTTTTTCCTTTTAAAGCATCTATCGCTGCTGCTCCAGTGTCACCTGAAGTTGCTACTATTATATTAATTTTTTTTTGATCACGTTCTAAATGATATTGATAAAAATTACCTATTAGTTGCATAGCGATATCTTTAAAAGCAAGTGTTGGACCGTGAAATAGTTCTAAAACTTTTAGATCTCCTAAATCAGAGATTTTTACAACATCATTAGATCTGAAATTTGAGTACGATTTTGAAATCATCGAGATTAGGTCATCTTTAGACATAAAATCTCCTATAAATGGATGAATTATTTCAGCAGCTAAATCATTGTAACTGAGTTTTTTTAGATTATCTAATTCCTCTTTTTTAAATTGTTTAATTGATTTAGGAACAAAAAGACCTCCATCATCTGCCAAACCTTTAAGGAAAACATCTTTAAAAGTAAAGTTTTTCTGATTATTTCTTGTACTAATATAATTCATTTAATAATTTTTTTTTCTAAAATATAAATATAACAAAAGAATTGAAATCGCTAATGAAAACCAGGTAAGTGCATATTTTTGATGATTATTAGAAATATTGGCAGTAATCTTTTTTGGTTTAGGAACTTGATAGTTTCCATTTAAATAAATTACATATTTAGAAAATTCTTTACCTGTAAATTTTAATATGTCATCTCTATTTAAACTAAACCAATAATTTTCCTCTAAATCATTATCTGGTTTAAAAATATTTTTTCTGCCTTGTAGTTTTAAAGTTCCAATTATATTATTTTCATCAAATACATTTATCTCTTGTGAGTTTTTTTTTTCAAAGGGTATCCAGCCTCTATTGATCAAATAATTAGTATCTTTAATTAAAATTGGATTTATAACTTCGAAGCCTGGTGTTCCAGTATCATTTAGATTGTATAAATAAATTTGTTTCTCTAAATCTATTGATCCTGACGTTTTTATTTTAAGATAATTTTCTACGTTAGAGTTTGTTAATTCAACCGGTGGGTTTTTTAAAGAATTTTCAATTTCTAATATTAAATTATTCTTCCAATTTAAACGAACAAGTTGCCACGAACCTAGGGCAAAGAAAACTAAAATAAAAAAAATTACAAATACTGAAAATAAAAACTTATGTTTCAAAAAACTTAAATTAACTTCCCCAAATATAGATTGCAGCAAACAAAAATAACCATACCACGTCAACAAAATGCCAATACCAAGCTGCAGCTTCAAATCCAAAATGATGATCTTTATTAAAATGTCCTCTTTTTCCCCTAAATAAACAAACGGCTAAGAATATAGTCCCCACAAGTACATGGAAACCATGAAATCCTGTTGCCATATAAAATACTGATCCATATATGTGATCTGAAAAAGAAAATGATGCATGCTGATATTCATATATTTGCAGAAGAGTAAAACAAAAACCTAAAATAACAGTTAACCATAAGCCTTGAATAAAACTCTTTCTGTCATCTTCAAGAAGAGCATGATGAGACCATGTAACTGTAGTACCTGATAATAATAAAATTAATGTATTGATTAATGGAATATCCCAAGGATCAAAAGTTTCAATATCCTTTGGTGGCCAAACATTTCCAACAAATTCATTTGGAAATAAACTCACATCAAAATATGCCCAAAACCATGCAACAAAGAACATTACTTCAGATGCAATAAACAATGTCATTCCGTATCTGTGGTGAATTTGAACTACAGGTGTATGATGACCTTGGTGTTCGGCTTCAATAACTACATCTCTAAACCACATGTAGGCACCATAAATTAAAAGAGCAAAACCAAGATACATTCCCCATGAAACATCTGTATGAAGGTAATAAACAGATCCTAATGCCAATACTAAACATGAAAATGAAACGTAAATAGGCCAAGGACTTGGGTCTACTAAGTGATAATCATGTTTTTTTTCAGCTGACATTTTTCGAATTATGATTGTTTATAGTAATCTGTCGAGAAAAAAGTATACGACATAGTTACGTCTTGTAAATTTTTTGTTGTTGGATCGTTTACCATTTCAGGATCTAAATAAAAAGTCATTATGTATGTTGCTTTTTCACCAGCTTTTAATTCTTGTTTCTCAAAACAAAAACAGCCTAATTTACTGTAATACTTTCCAAAACTAGATGGTGATACATTAAAGGTTGCTACTCCTGCTGAAGGTTCGTTGCCATAATTTTCTACTTCAAATTCTATTTTGTTGACCTGACCAACTTTCACATCAATAACATTTGATTTGGCCTTAAAATCCCAAGGTAAATTATTAACATTAGTGTCAAATCGCACACTTACGATCTTATCTAATACTATTTTTGGAGCATTCTTAGATACTTGAGTTGTTCCGCCAAACCCTGTTACTCTACAAAACAAATCATACAATGGTACTGCTGCATACGACAACCCCAACATTAAAACAAAAATCCCAGCTAATATTAAAGGTGTTAAGTTTTTTTTTTGTATCATATCGCTCTATTAAATACTCCTGTGTTATATAATGTAAAAAAGAAAAGAAAAATCATAAAAGCAATAATTCCTAAAGCTGTTAAAATATTTTTTCTTTTAGTTTTTTTATCTGGAGTTATCATATAATCTTATCTATCAGAAAAAAAACAAAAACTAAAAATAAATATAAAATAGAATATCCAAATATTGCTTTTGCTTTTTTAGGGTTAAATTTGTTTTTTCTTAAAATTATAAAGTTCATAACATAAAAAATTATAATAAAGAGTTAATAATATTGAAGGTATTAAGAACGCTAATCCTACAAAGTCTATAAAATAAGGAAAAATAATTACCGGGAGCATTAACAAAGAATAAATAAAAATATTAATTTTTGTACTTTCCACCCCATTCGTCAGTGGGAGCATTGGTATATTGGCTTTTTTATAATCATCTGATTTATATAAACTTAAGGCCCAAAAATGAGATGGAGTCCAAAAAAATATTATCAAGAAAAAAGTTAATGGTTCAATTGACAAAGAACCTGTTGCAATAGTCCATCCAATAACTGGAGGGAAGGCTCCAGCTGCTCCACCTATTACAATATTCTGAGGTGTTCTTCTTTTTAACCAAATTGTATAAACGAAAACATAAAATAAAATTGTTAAAAGTAATATTGCAGCTGAGATTCTGTTTGTAAAATAATCTAGAGCTACAACAGAAATTATAGATAAAGTAACACCTAAAATAAGCGCTTGGTTTCTATTAACCTTACCAGTCGGTATTGGTCTTAGACAAGTTCTTGACATTAAAGCATCTAGGTCTGACTCATACCACATGTTTAATGCCCCAGCTGCTCCTGCGCCTAAGGAAACTAATAAAATGCCGATTATGGCATATTTAGTTGAAACAAGATTTGGTGATGTTAATAAACCAACAGCACAAGTAAAAATTACCAATGACATTACTCTTGGCTTCATTAACTTAAATAATTCAGAAAAATTAAATAAATCTTCCTGACTTAAATTTCTTTTTTTAGCCTTTGAATTATTCATTAATTTTTCTAGCTATACTATTAGCTATGTGATTTTTGTGCTTCCTGGTCATCCTCAAATTTTGGCAATTCATCAAATGTATGAAAATTTGGTGGAGATGGTACAGTCCATTCTAAAGTAGTCGCTCCTACCCCCCAAGGGTTTTGAGCAGCTGCTTTTTTCTTTGCAAATGAATAAATTAGATTTACAAAAAATACTACCAAACCTGCTACCGCAACATACGAGCCTACTGAAGATATATAATTCCATCCAGCAAAAGCATCAGGATAATCTGCATATCTTCTAGGCATTCCAGCTAATCCTAGGAAATGTTGAGGAAAGAAAATTAAATTCACTCCAACAAATGTTAGCCAAAAATGTAGGTGTCCTAGCCATTCAGAGTATTCATAGCCAGACATTTTTGAAAACCAATAATAAAAACCTGCAAATATTGCAAAAACTGCGCCTAAAGATAAAACATAATGAAAATGTGCTACCACATAATAAGTATCATGCATTGCAGTATCTACACCAGCGTTTGCCAATACTACACCTGTTACTCCACCAACTGTGAACATAAATATAAATCCAAGTGCCCACATCATAGGTGTCTTAAATGATATTGATCCACCCCACATCGTTGCAATCCATGAAAAAATCTTAATACCAGTTGGAACAGCTATAATCATAGTTGCAGCAAGAAAATAGGCTTTTGTATCAGTGCTTAAACCCACAGTATACATGTGGTGAGCCCATACGACAAATCCTACAATTCCAATTGCTACCATTGCATATGCCATACCTAAATAACCAAAAACTGGTTTTCTAGAAAACGTTGAAACAATATGACTAATCATTCCAAAACCTGGTAGGATTAAAATATAAACTTCTGGATGGCCAAAGAACCAAAATAAATGTTGAAATAAAACTGGGTCTCCTCCAGTTTGAGCTTCAAAGAAAGCAGTTCCAAAATTTCTATCTGTTAATAACATTGTTATGGCACCTGCAAGAACTGGTAAAGATAACAACAATAAAAAAGCTGTGACTAGAATAGACCAAGCAAATAAAGGCATTTTATGTAATGTCATTCCTGGCGTTCTCATGTTTAAAATTGTAGTAATAAAGTTTACTGCTCCTAAAATTGATGAAGCTCCTGCTAAGTGTAAACTTAAAATCGCTAAATCCATTGCTGGCCCTGGTTGACCTGCTTTAGATGACAATGGAGGATAGATTGTCCATCCACCGCCCACACCTGTTTGACCTGGAGGACCATCAACAAAAATTGATAAAATTAATAGTGTTAATGAAACTGGCAACAACCAAAAAGAAATATTATTCATTCTTGGAAATGCCATATCAGGTGCACCAATCATAATTGGAACAAACCAATTACCAAAGCCACCTATCATTGCTGGCATTACCATAAAGAAAATCATGATCAAACCATGACCAGTTACTAACACATTGTATAAATGATAATTTCCACCTAAGATACCATCACCAGGATGCATCAATTCCATCCTCATTAAAACTGAAAATGCTGTCCCAATCACCCCTGCAACAATTGCAAAGATCAAGTACATTGTGCCTATATCTTTGTGGTTAGTTGAATATGCCCAACGTTTCCAACCCGTAGGTGTATGATGATCATTGTGTGATGCTGTTTGTGTATACATATTTATTTACTCACAATTTTTAATTTATCATTTTCAATTTCTTCTTTTGCAAATTTTACTCGTGCTTCTGATAACCATTCTTGGTAATCCTCCTCACTTACAACTTTAACAGTAATTGGCATAAATGCATGTTTTATTCCACAAAGTTCAGAGCATTGACCATAATAAGTTCCTTCCTTTTCAGCTTTAAACCATGTTTCATTAATTCTCCCAGGTACAGCATCCCTTTTTACACCAAAAGCCGGTAAGGCCCAAGCATGTAACACATCATTAGCCGTAATTAAAACTTTTACAACCTTATTTACTGGTACAACAACTTCATTATCTACAGCAAGAAGTCTTGGTTGATCTGCTCTTAAATCTTTTTCTTCAATCATATATGAATCAAAAATTATATTTTCATCAGGATATTCATAACCCCAATACCACTGATACCCTACAGCTTTGATTGTAAGATCTGCTTTTGGAATAGTATCTTGTTTGTATAATATTTTAAAAGATGGAACTGCCATTACGATTAAAATCAAACAAGGAATTAATGTCCATAAGATTTCGACAGTTACATTATGAGTTCTTTTTGAAGGATTTGGATTT
The DNA here is from genome assembly GCA_902605995.1 of uncultured Pelagibacteraceae bacterium. Taxonomy (GTDB): domain Bacteria; phylum Pseudomonadota; class Alphaproteobacteria; order Pelagibacterales; family Pelagibacteraceae; genus Pelagibacter. Next base: position 486 of record CACLEQ010000013.1, on the reverse strand, counting down.
GCAGATGCTCTAAATCTGATACATGCATAAAGCATTAAAAACAATACAAAAACACTAATAGCAATTATAATTGGAAGCAAAAGATTATTATGAAAGCTTACAATATCTCTCATTGAGTCTGATGCTGCATTTTGAAATCCCAACTGCCAATCTTTTGGTTGGTTTGCTAAGACCTTTGATGCAATAAAAAAACTTGAAATTATTAATAAAATTTTTTTCATTTACCTAGCTATATAAAGCTCTTTTATAAAAATTACACTTTAGTTTTCGCGACAATTTATCAATTAATTACATAATTTATGATTGAAATTGCTGATATCACAGCAGTTTCTGATCTTAAAATATTTTCATTAATTTTTATTGGCTGCACACCTTTGAAAGCAAGAATCTCTTCTCTTTCAGCTTCTGAAAAATCACCCTCAGGACCAATAATGATACAAACTGGCCTATCTGTAAGTTTTGATTTATCAATTTTATTATTAACTG